>JACQAL010000050.1 GCA_016195025.1 Bacteroidota bacterium
ACCTGCATCCCGTGACAAGTAACGCAGTACAGATGACGCGTAACGAGTACGTGGTAACGTGTAACCTGCATACCGTAACCTGTAATATGGTACGGATGACATGTAACCTGCATCCCGTGACAGGTAACGCGGTACAGGTAACGCGTAATGTGATGCGCGTGACGTGTAATGTGGTACAGGTGACGTGTCACTTGTTACACTTTCATCGTCCCGAAACGCGAAAACAGCAGGATTTCAACTATTGTCAGGAAAAGGGACAGAAAGTCACTGATGTGGACAATAAAAATATGCAAATTTTTAGAGAATATTTTGCTATTCCGAAGGCAGTCAGGTTTGCGAATTCCATCGAAGTACGAAAAAAATACGAACCTGCGAACCACGAAGTGTTCGTACTTCGTAAGTTCGTAAAAGATTCGTACTGTGGTGAAATCAAGTTTCGGAAAGTCGATTTGCTTTGGTATATTTTTAACCCATCATTCACTTTGCAAATAGAATATTCTCAAATGCTGGCAACTGAAACCACTCAGGCAATTAAAGAAGGAAATATTCTGAAACTCAGAACCGGGCATATTTGATGATGACGTTTAAACCGAACTTTATGAAGTAAGTGAGATTGCTAAAAAAAAACCCTGAAGAAATCCTTCAGAGGTTTTGTTTTAGTAGCGGGGACAAGATTCGAACTTGTGACCTTTGGGTTATGAGCCCAACGAGCTACCCCTGCTCTACCCCGCAATATTTTGGAAAGCAAATATAATTTGTTTTCCTCACACCAAAGATAAATATTTTTAAGCAATATGCAAAACCATTTCGATGAAGGGAGAGTAATTCCCTATGAATTTACTTATGTCTTCGTTCAAGTACTTCAATCACTTCATCCAGCAAAATATTTTTTGCTTCGAGAAGAACAAGCAAATGAAAAAGCAAATCGGCTGATTCGTTTTTAAATTTTTCGGAGTCATTATCTTTTGCTTCAATGATGACCTCCGTAGCTTCTTCACCAACTTTCTGCGCAATTTTATTTATTCCTTCTTTGAAAAGAGAAGAGGTATAAGATTTTTCTGAAGGATTATTTTTCCTGTCTTTGATTATCTGCTGGAGTTTTGACAAAAAGTTTTCAGAATTTTTTTCGTTGAAACAAGTATCGCTTCCGGAGTGACAAGCGGGACCAACAGGATTTGTTTTAATGAGAATTGTATCGTTGTCGCAATCGAGTAAAATTTTTTTCACATTCAGAAAATTTCCGGAAGTTTCTCCTTTCGTCCACAAACGATTTTTGCTGCGGCTGAAAAATGTAACGCGGTTTTCTTTTTGAGTTTTTGCAAATGCTTCTTCGTTCATGTAGCCGAGCATGAGCACAACATTTGTATTCGCATCCTGAACAATTGCAGGAATTAATTTTTGTTTTTTGAAATCGGGTTGCATTGTATTTGTATTTCTTGCCTACTGCCAACTGCTTACTGCCTCTTTGTATTTATTCTGTTCCGATATGAATGAGCGCATCGCCTTCGTTCACCACGGGTTTATTATTTATGCCGATAAGAAATCCATCCGTTGGCGCAATGAGTTGTTTTTCCAAATCTGCATAGGGAGAACTTACAGTGCCAATGAGTTGGTCTTTCTCTACAAACGTTCCGAATTTTTTTGTGGTGCGAAACAATCCTGAAATCCTCGCACGAATCCATTTAGAATCATTGAGCGTTATGCTTTGGGATTTTGGTGCACTGACATCGAGCATTTTTAAACTTTTCAAAAGACGGAGGCAACCGTTTATTCCTTCTGTGATTCCAATTGTATTGAAACGATTGGATTCACCGGATTCATAAACCAAAATCTGTTTTCCTTTTTTAGCAGATTCTTTTCGAAGTGATTTATCTCTGTAAGGAGAATTTAAAATGAAGGGAGCGCCAAACGCTTTTGCAAGTTCTACGCTTTTCGGTTCGTCAAACACACAGCGCACCTGCGGATAATTATTTATCTCATGACCGCCTGTGTGAAAGTCAACTCCGAAATCTATCTGGGGAATTATTTTGTGAATCATATCGTATGCAATCCGGCTTCCGAGCGAACCGCGCTTTGTTCCCGGAAAACATCTGTTCAAATCTCTTCCATCGGGAAGTTCGCGCGAACTGTTCAGAAATGAAACCACATTCACAATCGGAATCGCCACCACACTTCCACGTTCAAGGTTTTCAAAATATTTTTCCTTGAGAAGATTGCGGATGATTTCTATTCCATTGATTTCATCTCCGTGCATTCCTGCCTGCAGAAGAAGCGTGGGACCTTTTTTCTTCGAACGGAAAACGTGAACGGGAATTTCCATCTTCGCGCCTGTGGGAAGATAATATACGTTGAGATTTACTTTTGCATTTTCTCCGAGAGAAATAATGTTGCCGTTGATTTTCATAGAGAGAAGCGAAGATACAGAAAAATAAAAGGAAGGATTATTTAATCCACGTGCTCATTGCGCTCCACATACTCAATAATTTTTCCGGCAATATCTCCCTTGGTGGCTCCTTCAATTCCCTGCAATCCCGGAGAAGAATTTACCTCCATCACTAATGGTCCGCGGTTGGATTGAAGCATGTCTACACCCGCAATTCCTAATCCTAATTTTTTTGCAGAGCGGATGGCAGTGGTTTTTTCTTCCGGAGAAAGTTTGATGGAGGTAGCATTTCCTCCGCGGTGAAGATTGGAACGAAATTCTCCTTCCGCACCCTGGCGTTTCATTGCTCCAACAATTTGTCCGTCCACCACGAACGCGCGGATGTCTGCGCCTTTGGCTTCTTTCACAAATTCCTGAACGAGTAAATTCACTTTCACATCGAGAAATGCTTCGATGACAGATTTTGCGGATGCTTGCGTTTCAGCAAGTATAACTCCGATTCCCTGTGTTCCTTCCAAAAGTTTTATGACGCATGGAACTCCGCCTGCCTGCTCAATAAGATTATCAACATATTTTGTAGTAGAAGCAAAAGCTGTCTTCGGCATTCCGATTCCCGCGCGCGCAAGCAGTTGCAGACTTCTTAATTTATCTCTTGAGCGCACGAGCGCTTGCGATTCTACTGCTGTAAAAATTTTCATCATCTCGAACTGGCGCACTACCGATGCTCCGTAAAAAGTTACCGATGCTCCGATGCGCGGAATCACCGCATTCACTCCTTTCACTTCCTGTTCGCGGTAAATAATGTGCGGGCGATTTTTTTCAATCACAAGTACGCACTTTGTGTGGTCAAGCACCAGCATTTCGTGTCCGCGTTTTTCTCCCGCTTCAACAAGTCGTTTTGTAGAATAACATTTCGTGTTGCGGGAAAGAATTACAATTTTCATTTTGGATTACACCGATTAGAAAAAAGATTTCACCGATTTAATTCGTAAGTCGTAATTGGTACTTCGTAATTTTTATTTGGGTTCGATGAGAAATAACGGCTGGTCGTATTCAACGGGCGAAGCATCTTCCACGAGCACTTTCACAATTTTTCCTGCGTGCTCCGATTCAATTTCGTTGAAAAGTTTCATTGCTTCAATGATGCAAAGTGTCTGTCCTTTTTTAATTTCATCTCCCACATTCACAAACGCAGGTTTATCAGGCGAAGATGAACGGTAGAAAGTTCCAATCATCGGAGATTTTATGGTAATGTATTTTGATTCATCGGCAGAAGTAGCCGGAGTTTCTTTCTTTTTCTCAGGAGATTTTTTTTCAGCAGAAACAGTGATGGGCGTTTGAACCGGAGTTGCAACCGGTGCCTGCACTACAATGTGTTGCTGATGATCGCCTCCGTTTTTTCCTGGCGCTTTAATCGTCAGTTTGAAACCTTTGATTTCATACGTGACTTCCGTTGCGCCCGATTTCACCACAAACTTGATGAGTTCCTGTATTTCGGATAATTTCATGGGTTCTATTTTAATTCAGAGCAAAGATATTATTTCAATCGGAATGGCAAATCCGCAGAATTGTTCTTTATTATATATGCAAATTGCTTCTGAATAATTTTACGGCAATTGCCAGAAGAATTACTCCAAAAACTTTTCGCAGAATATTTATTCCACCCGGCCCAAGAATTTTTTCCAGCCAATACATATAGCGCAGAACGAGGTAAACGAAAATGAGATTGATAAGAATGGCAACAATAATATTTTCCACATCTTTGAATTCAGCGCGGATAGAGAGTAATGTGGTGAGTGTTCCTGTTCCCGCAATGAGCGGAAAGGCAATGGGAACAATGCTTGCCGTTGCGGATGAATCATCTTTGAAAAAGCGGATGCCGAGAATCATTTCCATTGCAATGAAAAAAAGAATGAACGAACCCGCGATTGCAAAATCATTTACTGAAATGCCTATAATTTTCAGGATGCCTTCGCCCGCGAATAAAAAAACAATCATGATGATGCCTGAAACGAGTGTTGCCTTTCCGCTTTCAATTTTTCCCACTTTGCTTTTTAAATCAATGAGGATGGGAAGCGAGCCGATGACATCAATCACCGCGAATAAAATCATGGTGATGGTGAGAATATCTTTGAGTGAAAAATTCATGGCGCGAAGGTAGAAAAGTGTTCGGAGAAATTTTAGAAATTATTTCTAAACTTTTGGAAAAAGAATTAATTCTTCTACCTTTGTCTTCGCTTCAAAACGCGCACGATAATTGTAATGTCTGTTAAATAAAAACACATCATGAAAAAATTAATTACACTTATTTCCATAGTTGCTTGTTTGAATCCGGTATTTTCTTTTTGCCAGCAAAAAAAAGTTCATCGTGAAACGATGGACGATGCCTATCTTCCGGGCGCACATGAAAACAAAAAGCAACTTCATAGTGAAAAATTGGATAACCCCTATCTTCCCAATGCATTCAATAATCAGAAAACATCTCCTGCCTATAAGTTCACCGGCCGCGGCAAAACAAAATTGCAGGTGAACAACAGCAATATTTTTACCATCCAGGTGAATGTGAATGGAAGCGGACAAAATATTTCGGGCGATGCCGGCAATGAACCAAACATTGCGCTGAACCCGGCAAGCCCGAATGAAATTGTAATTGGCTGGAGGCAGTTCGACAATGTGAGCAGCAATTTCAGGCAGGCGGGCTGGAGTTATTCTTCCAATGCAGGAACAAGCTGGACGTTTCCCGGAAAAATTGAAGCAGGCGTTTTCCGTTCCGACCCTGTGCTGGATTATGACTCCAACGGAAAATTTTATTACAACAGTTTAACAAACAGTTTTGCCTGCAAAGTTTTTATAAGCACGAATGGTGGCGCTTCGTGGAATACGGGAACCAATGCAGGCGGTGGCGACAAGCAATGGATGGCGATTGACCGCACAGCAGGAGTTGGAAGCGGAAATATTTATTCCTTCTGGACTTCTTCATATAGCACCTGCCTTCCCGGATATTTTACCCGTTCAACCAATGGAGGAAACAGTTATGAAAACTGCACCGATGCAACTGATTCTTCTTACTGGAACTCCATGGCGATTGGAAACAACGGAGAACTATATGTTGCAGGAGCGGATGATAACGGCAACATGGAAGTGATTAAATCTTTGAATGCACAAATTCCCGCATCGGTAATCAGTTGGAGCCCTCCCGTGTGGATAAATTTGAACGGCACTCTGAATGCCGGCACTACAATAAATCCTGCCGGCTTGCTCGGGCAGGCAAACATTGATGTGGACCGCTCGAACGGACCGGGAAAAGATAATGTGTATGTGGCAGCATCCATCACCACCGCAACAGACCCGGCAGATGTTATGTTTTCAAAAAGCACGGATGGAGGAAACACATGGAGTGCGCCACAAAAAATAAATGATGACGTTTCCAGCACCAACACGCAATGGATGGCAACAATGTCGGTTGCGCCCAATGGAAGAATTGATATAATCTGGCTCGACACGCGCGATGATTCAACTTTGTCCGATTTATCAGCGCTGTATTATTCTTATTCCACCGACCAGGGCGTTACGTGGTCTCCGAATGAAAAATTATCTTCCTTGTTCGACCCGCACACCGGCTATCCGAACCAAAATAAAATGGGAGATTACTTTGATATGGAATCCGACAATACAGGCGCGCATCTTGCCTGGGCAAATACATTGAACGGGGAAGAAGATGTTTATTACAGCCATATTGTTCCGCAAACTACCGGTGTGAATGAGATTTCTGACAATGCCAGCGTTTCTATTTTTCCGAATCCATCCTCCGGAGAGTTTCAGGTTTCTGGTTTTAAGTTTCAGGTTAAAGAAATAGAAGTATATACTTCATATGGTGAAAAAGTATATTCAAAAAAAATAATTTCATGCAGCAAACCGGAAACTGTAAACCTGAATGCAGCGAGCGGAATTTACTTTCTGAAAATTATTTCTCAGGACGGCAGCTCGGTGGTAAAAAAAATAGTTAAAGAATAGCAAAAACCGCGCAGCAAAAAATTATTTCACAACTACTATTTTCTTCACCAAAGTTGTTCCGCCTGCATTCATATTGCAGAAATAAATTCCCGATTCAAGATTCTCAACAGGAATTTCCGGATTATAACTTCCTGCGGAAAGTGCTTCATTCACTAAAACAGAAATTTCTTTTCCAAGAACATCCGTGATGTTTATTTTCACATCTGAAGATTTTTCCAGCTGAAAGTGCGCATAGCCCTGCGAGCACATCGGATTTGGATACACATCAAACGAATTTACATTCAATGATTCCTCCACTCCTGTAGGAGGAGGATTGGTGCAGGTTCCGATTCCGAAAGCGTTTGCTGTGATAACTGTCTGCGTATTGCTTCCGTTTGTAATTGTGAATTTCAAAAAGCAATTCGATGAACTTACAGCGGGAACTGTCCATTGATATGTGCCATTGTTCGGAAGATTGCTTGCAACATTTGTCCATGGACCGGAATTTCCTGCAGAAGAAAATTCAATTGTTACAGTTGCATTCGGCCCCGATGGAACACTGCTCTGCCAGTTTAGAAATTGAACAGAGTTTGGAGAAAAACATTCAAACCCTTTTGGATTTACCGGAAGAATAGTTAATGTTGGATTCGCCACGGTGTGCAAATAAACTCTCAGCATATTTTTGCTGTTGCTTGCAGAAGTTTTCGCCATGTAAACAATATCAGGATAACCGTCATGATCTAAATCACCGGTGCGGAAAGAAGCCAATTGAGTTTCAGGAATTGCGAATGAACCTGCCTGCGTCCAGTTCCCGAATCCATCTCCTTTATATATTACAACAGAACCCGCATTCCATAAAATCACATCTGTGTTTCCATCCATGTCCATATCGTTCAAAGAAATTCCGATGCAGTTGCTTTGCGGAAGCCCGTTTGAAATGCTTATCCATTTGTTTTGTGATTTATCGTAGTAATAAACTTTAGCATCACCGGCACTGCTCACTACTCCGAAATCTTTCGCGCCATCGTTGTTCACATCGGCAATATCAAACTCCGCCCAGTAATCACCGAGGTAGCCGTTTTCCATCGAAGTAAAAAATCCTGCACCGTTGTTGCTCCACAACACTCCGAGTTCATTCGCTGTTGCCAAATCCACATTGCCATCGTTATTGAAATCACCAAACTTCACCCACTCGTGAGAATTGCCTGCGTTTGCGCCATCGGTTTGCGTCCAGGTTCCGTTTCCGTTGTTCTTATATATATGTATGCCCGAACAGCAGCCGAACGAATTAGATGCGAGGTCGAGCAAGCCATCGTTGTTCACATCGGCAAAATCAATTCCGAACATTCCATACGTTTCTCCGTTCGTTGCGAGAGAATCATCATACGGAGTCCATGAATTTCCTGTTCCATTTCCGAGCGCGACTTCAATCAACTGGTCGCCAAAATCATTTCCCGAATAATTGTGATGCATCGCATAACCGATATCCATCTTGCCGTCATTGTTCACATCACCGAGCGCAATACCTCCGTATCCGAAACTTCCGGTTTTTGTGAGCGACCATGAAGTTCCGGTTCCGTTATTTTTCCAAACCATCACACCGCTTTCGGTTGCGTTTATGTTCGGGCTTCCATGGTCACCAATGGAAACAATGTCAAGGTCGCCATCGCCATCCACATCTCCGAGTTCAATTTCGGTGTAGCCCATTTCAAAAGTTACAGCCGAAAGCCCGCTGCTTGTTACCTGCGAGTAAGTAAGTGATTGCGCTTTTGAAATGCCGGAAGAAAAACAAATTGCCGCCAGGATGAAAAAAACAGTGGCGATGACTGAAAGAATAAAATTTTGTTTCATGATAATTATTTTGTGGTTGATGATTTATTTTCAAAGCAAATGTATTTCAACCTACCCGAAAACACAACCATTTCATTGTTAGATTTGAATTTTCATTTGCCTCCCGATTTTTGAATTTTAGATTTATTTTCTTTTACTTTCATGGGGAAAATTATGACATAAAAAGAAAAATATTTGGAGCCCGAATTGCATTTATGGAAAGTCAAATTTCTACCGGCTAACTCTAAATTCAATAATTGTTATATTTGTTCGCTGTGATTTCAATGAGAACAAAATATGCGCTGAAAGCCCTGGTGCAGTTGGGAATGAAACAAGGCAAAGGATATTTGAAAACGCGTCTCATTGCAAAAACAGAAAACATTCCGAAAAAATTTCTCGAGCAGATTCTTCTTGAACTCAAACGCGCTAAAATGGTGAACAGCAAGCAGGGTATTGGCGGAGGATATTTTTTAGTGAAAAAGCCAAAAGAAATTTCTATGGCGGATGTGTACAGATTATTTGATGGCGCCATTGCGCCTGTACCCTGTGTTTCGCTGAACTTTTATGAGAAATGCAATGACTGCAAAAGCGAAAAAAACTGCACGCTGCGCGAACAATTTGTAAAAATCCGAGAAGGTGCGCGAGTGATTATGAGCAGGACAACCATCCAATCATTTTTGGATTCGAGAAGAAAATAAGTTCTACTTCAATTTTCACGGAACGTTCCTCATTCAAATTTATTTCTCATTTTTGCTTCCTTATTAATATGACACAAGAAGAACTTTTCAAAAATATTATTTCGCACTGCAAGGAGTACGGTTTTGTTTTTCCTTCCTCTGAAATTTATGACGGGCTTGGCGCTGTGTATGATTACGGACCTTATGGAGTTGAATTGAAAAATAACATCCGCGAATACTGGTGGAAGGCAATGGTGCAGATGAACGATAATATTATAGGCATTGATGCTTCCATTTTTATGCATCCCACCGTTTGGAAAGCCAGCGGGCATGTGGATGCTTTCAGCGACCCGCTCATTGACAATAAGGATTCGAAGAAAAGATATCGTGCCGATGTTTTGATTGAAGAGCACATTCAGAAAATTGAAGACAAGATTGAAAAAGAAATCGAGAAAGCATCGAAGCGGTTCGGAGAAAAGTTTGATGAGAAGATGTACCGCCACACCAACCCGCGCGTGCTCGAGTACAGAAAAAAAGCCGATGAGATAAACGCACGGATGAAATCCGCTATGGAGAAAAATGATTTAGCGGAAGTAAAACAAATAATTATTGACTGCGAAATTGTTTGTCCTGTTTCAGGCACTCGCAACTGGACGGATGTGCGCCAGTTCAATTTAATGTTCTCCACGCAAATGGGCTCAGTGGCAGATGATTCGGATAAAATTTATCTGCGCCCTGAAACCGCGCAGGGAATTTTTGTAAACTTTTTAAATGTTCAGCGCTCGGCACGAATGAAAATTCCGTTCGGCATTGCGCAAACCGGAAAAGCATTCCGAAATGAAATTGTGGCTCGGCAATTTTTGTTCCGCATGCGCGAATTCGAACAAATGGAAATGCAATTTTTTGTCCGCCCAGGTGAAGAAATGAATTGGTATAATGAATGGAAGGAAAAAAGATTGAACTGGCATCACGCGATGGGCTTCGGAGAAAAAAATTACCGCTTCCACGATCATCTCAAACTTGCTCATTACGCGAATGCCGCCTGTGATATTGAATTTAATTTTCCGTTCGGCTTCAAAGAGATTGAAGGAATTCACTCACGCACCGATTTTGATTTATCATCGCACGAAAAATATTCCGGAAAGAAATTGCAATACTTCGATTCGGAATTAAATAAAAGTTATATTCCGTACGTAATTGAAACTTCCATCGGTCTTGACCGGATGTTTCTTGCAATTCTATCGGTTGCATACACAGAAGAAAAAATTTCTACAGAGAAAGCCGCAGGAGAAGAAGGAACCGAGCGCGTTGTTTTAAAAATTCCTCCTCCCCTTGCGCCCGTGAAAGTGGCAGTGTTTCCGCATTTAAAAAAAGACGGCCTTCCGGAAAAAGCAATGGAAATCTTTAACCAACTCAAACGAGTTTGCCGTTGTTATTACGAGGAGAAAGATACTATCGGCAAGCGCTACCGCAGGCAGGATGCCATCGGCACTCCGTTCTGCATTACCATTGACCACGATTCGCTCAAAGACAACTGCGTTACTCTCCGCCACCGCGACAGCATGAAACAGGAAAGAATTCCCATTGCTCAAGTGGCGCAGGTTGTAGAGGAGAAAGTATCCCTAAAAAACCTGCTCTCAGTATAGCAATTTCATTCTTCACATTTTTTAACAGGGCGATAAAATGATTTCGCTTTTATTTCGTTATTATTGCGTTTAATAATCGTCATGTCAGATTCGCTCGTCATAATTCCAACCTACAATGAAAAAGAAAACATTGAAAAGATGGTGCGGAAAGTTTTTTCGCTTTCCATACCATTTCATCTTTTGATTGTGGATGATGGTTCGCCCGATGGAACGGCAGAGATTGTAAAAAACCTTCAGAAAGAATTTCAGGATAAACTTTTCATTGAAGAACGAAAAGGAAAGCAAGGCCTCGGCACTGCTTACATTCACGGTTTCAGATGGGCGCTAAAAAAATCTTACGAATATATTTTTGAAATGGATGCCGACTTCTCACACAATCCCGAAGATTTAATCCGCCTTCGCGAAGCATGTATGAAAAGCGCGGATGTTGCAGTGGGTTCGCGCTATGTAAAAGGCGGCAATGTAAAAAACTGGGACAGAAAAAGAATTTTGCTTTCCTTTTGCGCTTCGTTATATACCCGGATGATTTTATGCCTTCCCGTGCGCGACACAACAGCAGGTTTCAAATGTTACCGGAGAAAAGTTCTTGAAGCGATTGATTTCGACAAAATAAAATTTACGGGCTATGCTTTCCAGATAGAAATGAAATACACCGCGCATAAACTCGGTTTTAAAATCTCGGAAGTACCCATCACGTTTCAGGACAGAACAGAAGGCGTTTCAAAAATGAGCATGAATATTTTTAAGGAGGCATTCTGGGGAGTTCTGCAGATGCGATTCAAAAAAATTGTGCGGAAGTGAAAACGCTAATCACGAATGCAACTATTGTAAATGAAGGAAAAGTTTTCCACGGAAATATTTTGATTGATGGAGAAATTATTTCAAAGATTTCCGAAACGGAAATAAAATCTTCCGCAGAAAAAATTATTGACGCAAAAGGAAAATATCTTCTTCCCGGAATCATTGACGACCAGGTTCACTTTCGCGAGCCGGGATTAACCCACAAAGCAGAAATTTATACCGAAGCAAAAGCGGGAATTGCGGGAGGTGTTACTTCCTACATGGAAATGCCCAACACGGTTCCGAATGCACTCACGCAAAAATTGCTTGCAGAAAAATACAAGCGCGCTTCGGAAGTTTCATTGGCAAATTATTCTTTTTACATGGGCGCTTCCAACGATAACATTGACGAAGTGCTGAAAACAAATCCGCGGAATGTCTGCGGGGTGAAAGTGTTTATGGGTTCTTCCACCGGAAATATGCTGGTGGATAATAAAACCACGATTGAGAATATTTTTTCAAAATGCAAACTTCTTATTGCAGCGCATTGCGAAGACGAAGCAACCATCCGCGCGAACATAGAAAAATATAAAGCGAAGTATGGCGAAAATATTCCGGTGGAATCCCACCCGCAAATCAGAAGCGAAGAAGCATGCTATAAATCTTCCTCGCTTGCTGTTGAACTCGCAAAAAAATATAATACTCGTTTGCACATCCTGCATATTTCAACAGCGAAAGAATTAGAATTGTTTGACAGCAAAATCCCTTTAAAAGAAAAACGAATTACTGCAGAAGCATGTGTGCACCATCTCTGGTTTTCGGAAGAAGATTACAAGGCGAAAAAAAATTTGATTAAGTGGAACCCCGCCATCAAAACAAAAAAAGACAGAGATGCATTACTGCGCGGAGTTCTCGAAAATAAAATTGATGTCATCTGCACCGACCATGCCCCGCACACACTCGAAGAAAAAAAACAATCGTACTTCAAAGCGCCATCAGGCGGACCGCTGATTCAGCATTCATTAGTTGCAATGCTGGAGTTTGTGCATCAGAAAAAATTTACGATAGAAAAAGTAGTGGAGAAGATGTCTCACGCATTGGCAGATTGTTTTCAGATTGAAAAGCGCGGTTATATCCGCGAAGGTTATTTTGCAGACCTCGCTATTGTGGATTTGAATTCTCCGTGGACGGTTGACAAAAAAAATATTCTTTACAAATGCGGTTGGTCTCCATTCGAGGGAATAACTTTTCATTCAAAAGTCACACATACATTTGTGAATGGAAATCTCGCCTATGCAGAAGGAAAATTTAATGAAATAAAAAAAGGTGCGCGTCTCCTCTTCAAGAGAAACTGATTTGCTTCTATCTTTGCACAATTAATTTTTTCATGCAGGCAATCGGATTTTATTTAGCACTTCCCTTTCTTTATCTGATTTCAATTCTGCCTTTCCCCTTGCTCTATTTATTTTCTGATTTTGTTTTTGTGCTCATTTATTATGTAATCGGCTACCGGAAAAAAGTGGTTACACAAAATCTGCGCAATTCTTTTCCTGAAAAATCTGAAAAAGAAATTTGCACACTTCGAAGAAAGTTTTACCGCTACCTCTGCGATTTGTTTCTGGAAACTTTCAAAACGCTTACCATTTCAAAAGAAGCAATGCTGAAGCACTGCCGGATGAATGAGGAATCCGCAAAACTCATGCAGAAATATTTTGATGAAAAGAAAAACATCATCATTGTGCTCGGGCATCTGGGAAACTGGGAATGGGGAGGAAATACTTTTTCTCTTCAATGCAGGCAACAACTCTATGTGATTTATCATCCGTTGGAAAATAAATATTTCAACAAATTGGTTATCGGCATGCGCACGCGCTTCGGAACAAAACTTATTGAAATGAAAAACACCTTCCGTGATATGGTATCCAATAAAAAAATAATTTCCGCTACTGCGTTCATCGCTGACCAAACGCCTCCGCCTGAATCTGCGTACTGGACAATTTTTCTGAACCAGGATACACCTGTGTTTCAAGGCACTGAAAAAATTTCGCGCAAAATGAATTACCCGATTGTATTCATCAACGTAAAAAAAATAAGGCGCGGGTATTATGAAATGACTGGCGAAATGCTTTGCGAAAATCCTGCAAGTACTTCGGAAGGGGAAATATCTCAACTGCATACGAAAAAATTAGAATCCGAAATCCGGAAAAATCCTGAAACGTGGCTTTGGTCGCACCGAAGATGGAAACATAAACGGCCTGCAAAAAACTAACTTGCTGCTGTTGACGATTCTTGAAAACCAAATTCGGAAAAGTTAATTTTATATATATATTTGCCCTGAAAATTTATGAGAACAGGAAAAGACCTTATACTCGCAACAAAACCTTTCGCCCATGAAATAAGGTGGATAAGCTGGTTTCATGTCCTCACCGCTTTCTCCCTTCTCATTTTTTTTATCGCAGGAACTTTTCAGCCCATTCACATCGCGCTCCGCATTTTATGCAGTGTCTGCTCGGGGCTCATGCTCTCGCGCACTTTTGTAATTTATCACGATTATGCGCATCATTCCATTCTTTACAAATCCATTCCCGCAAAAATTCTTTTTTCACTTTTCGGTTTATACCTGCTCGCGCCCACGAGCATCTGGAAACGCTCGCACGATTATCATCACAACAACAATTCAAAATTATTCAGCGCAAGCATCGGTTCGTACCCGATTTTTTCCAAACAAAAATTTATGACTGCTACTCCGGCAGAACGCAGAGAGTATCTTGCCATCCGCCATCCGCTCAACATGCTGTTCGGATATTTCACCCTTTTCAGTTACGGAATGTGTTTCTGGTCATTCATGTCGAGCCCGCGCAGGCATTATGATTCGCTGATTGCGCTCATACTTCACGTAGCGTTTATTACGCTCACAATTATTTTCTTCGGATGGGTTACATGGGTGCTTGCCATCCTCGTTCCGTTTTCCATTGCCTGCGGATTTGGCGCGTATCTTTTTTACGCGCAGCATAATTTTCCCGGAGTAACTTTCAGAAATAATATTGAATGGAGTTACGAGCACGCTTCGCTTGAATCTTCATCGTACATGAAGATGAATCCGTTTTGGCAGTGGGTCACCGCGAACATCGGCTTTCATCACATTCATCACTTGAATTCCAAAATTCCTTTTTACCGTTTGCCCGAAGTAATGAAAGCGATTCCTGAACTTCAGAATCCGAAAATCACCACGCTCTGGCCTTCCGATATTGTCAAATGCCTTCGCCTGAAAATCTGGGACCCGGACAAACAGCAGATGGTTCCACTCAGTGCCATTTAAGAGCGGTTGGCAGTTTTTCTTCTTTTCGTAGATTCGTAGTAATTAGTTATCCGCACATATGAATCGCATCACCACTTTCGAACAATATCAATCCGAGTACAAACGCTCGGTAGAAAATCCCGAACAGTTCTGGGCGGAGCAGGCAGAAAATTTTTTGTGGAAAAAAAAATGGGATAAAGTTCTCGAATGGAATTTTTCCGAGCCGAATGTAAAATGGTTCATTGGAGGAAAATTAAATATCACTGAAAATTGTTTGGACAGACATTTAAAGGATAGAGCAAACCAAACTGCAATCATCTGGGAACCCAACCGCCCGAACGAAGAAGGAAGAAAAATTTCCTATAAAGAATTGCACGAAGAAGTTTGCCGCTTTGCGAATGTTTTGAAAAATAACGGAGCGAAGAAAGGCGACCGCATTTGTATTTACATGCCGATGGTTCCCGAACTCGCGATTGCTGTTCTCGCCTGCGCGCGCATTGGCGCTATTCATTCCGTTGTGTTTGGTGGATTTTCTTTTCAATCGCTGGCAGACAGAATTCACGATGCGGATTGCAATATTGTTATCACTGCCGATGGCGCTTTCCGCGGAGCAAAAGATATTCCGCTGAAAAGTGTCATTGATGAAGCATTACAAACTTGTCCTTCTGTAAAAAAAGTTATTGTGCTTAAGCGAACTAACTGCGAAGTAAAAATGCAAAACGGAAGAGATGTGTGGTGGCATGATGAAATAAAAAATCTTCAAGGTTTTAAAAACCTTGAAGATTTCTACCGAGCAGAAGAAATGGATTCCGAAGATATGCTTTTCATTCTCTATACTTCCGGCTCCACAGGAAAACCAAAGGGAGTTGTGCATACAACTGCTGGCTACATGGTTTATGTGGACTACACCTTCAGAAATGTTTTTCAATATAATGCCGGAGAAATTTTCTGGTGCACCGCGGATGTGGGTTGGATTACAGGCCACTCTTATTTAGTTTATGGTCCGCTGCTCGCTGGCGCAACTACATTAATGTTCGAAGGAATTCCCACTTATCCCGATGCAGGAAGATTCTGGCATGTGATTGATAAATACAAAGTGAATATTTTTTACACTGCGCCAACTGCAATCCGTTCGCTCGAAGCAATGGGATTGGATTTTGTGAAACCATATAAATTAGATTCACTCAGAGTTCTCGGAACGGTTGGCGAACCCATCAACGAAGAAGCGTGGAACTGGTACAACGAAAATATAGGAAAGAAAAAATGTCCCATCGTAGATACTTGGTGGCAAACCGAAACTGGAGGAATTATGATTTCTCCTCTCGCTGGAATTACAAAAACAAAACCTTCATTCGCAACGCTTCCTCTTCCGGGAGTTCAGTCCGTTCTGCTGGATGAAAAAGGAAATGAACTTTCGGGAAATAATGTGGAGGGAAGATTGTGCATGAAATTTCCCTGGCCCGGAATGATTCGCACTACTTACAAAAACCATCAGCGTTGTTTTGACGCGTACTTTTCTCAATTCAAAAATTATTATTTCACTGGGGATGGATGCAGGCGAGATGAAAACGGATATTACCGAATCACCGGCCGAGTGGATGATGTGATAAAAGTTTCAGGTCATTTATTAGGAACCGCAGAAATTGAAAATGCAATCAACCAGCATCCGGATATTGTGGAAAGCGCAGTAGTCGGATTTCCTCATGAGATAAAGGGCTGGGGAATTTACGCGTATGTGATTCCAAGAGCTGAACGAAAGGATGTTGAACAATTGAAAAAAGAAATTACGGATACCGTTACAAAATTTATGGGAGCGATTGCCAAGCCGGATAAAATTCAAATCGTGAAAGGTCTTCCGAAAACCCGCAGCGGAAAAATTATGCGCAGGATTCTGAGAAAAATTGCTGAGGGGGATTTTTCAAATTTAGGAGACACATCAACGCTTCTCGACCCAAGTATAGTAGAAGAAATAAAATTAAATGCAATAAAATGAATTCACAACTTTTACTCGCTCATTTCGAAAAAGACATTAATAAATTGAAAGAGGAAATTTCTCTTTACAAAAATGAAAATGATTTATGGGTGTTGAAAGGAGAAATAAAAAATTCTCCCGGCATGCTGGCTCTTCACATCACCGGGAATTTAAAACACTTCATTGGGGCACAGCTTGGCAAAACAAATTATGTTCGGGAGCGGGATAAAGAATTTTCTGAAAGAAATGTTTCGAAAGAAAATTTATTGAAAGGATTGAATGAAGCGCTTGAAGTTGTGAAAACAACTTTTCCAAAATTATCTGATGTGGACTTGAAAAAAGATTTCCCGATTCCTTTTCTTGAAAAAATCCGGCCGACTCTTGAAATACTTTTTATTCTTTACGGACATTTGAATTATCACCTCGGGCAGGTGAATTATCACAGACGATTACAGTGAATCCACTTTAACTTTCTTCGCGTTCTCTATCGCGCGCTTCTTTACTTTCATTACATCCGCAGATTTTTTATCCCACACCAGACAAACACCCATTCTGCGATAAGGGCGCGTAGTTGGTTTTCCAAAAATGCGGATGTCGGTTTGCTTTTGCGTGATTGCTTTTTCAACTCCTGAAAATTTAGGATTGATTCCATCTTTTGAAGCAAGAATCACCGCGCTCGCTCCCACTCTTTCCAAAATAATTTCAGGAATGGGAAGCCCGAGCACAGCGCGCGCGTGCAGTTCAAACTCAGAAAAATTTTGCGTGCCTGCGAGCGTAACCATTCCCGTATCGTGCGGGCGAGGCGAAAGTTCAGAAAAATAAACTCCGTTCTTTTTCGAAAGAAAAAATTCAACGCCCCAGATTCCTGCTCCTGTCAGTGAGCGCGTAACTTTATCTGCCATGTTCTGCGCTTCTTTCAAATGAGCAGCACTCATCGGATGCGGCTGCCAACTTTCCTGATAATCTCCGCGCTCTTGCCTGTGCCCAATAGGCGGACAGAAAAGTGTCTTGCCATTTTTTTGTGTGACAGTGAGCAACGTAATTTCTGAATCAAACTTTATAAATTCTTCCACTATCACTTCTTTAATGTCTCCGCGTGTGCCGCTCATTGCATAGTTCCATGATTTTTCAATATCACTTTCGGATTTCACAACCGATTGTCCTTTGCCCGAAGAACTCATCAGCGGTTTCACCACACAAGGAATCCCTATTTCGGAAATTGTTTTCTTAAATTCATCTAAAGTTTTTGCGTAAGAATATTTCGCGGTCTTTAGTTTTAATTCTTTCGCTGCCAGATCGCGAATCGCTTTTCTGTTCATCGTGAAATTTGCCGCACGCGCTGAAGGGACAACTTGTATTCCTCGCCTCTCATAATCATAAAACCTCTCTGTGCGTATCGCTTCAATTTCCGGAACGATAATATCAGGTTTTTGCTTAGCAACAATTTCATCGAGCGCATAGCCGTCAAGCATCGGAATTACTTCGCGTTCATCCGCGACTTGCTGTGCAGGGGCGTTATTGTATGAATCTACTGCGATAACATACGCGCCAAGGCGCTTAACTGCGATCACAAATTCTTTTCCGAGTTCGCCTGAACCAAGGAGCATTATTTTTTTCATAAGGCAAAACTAAAAGATATTTCACGCAGAGACGCAGAGTTCGCAGAGAAGAATTTTTACATTTGCTTTCTTCTCAAATTAAAACTATGTACGGAAATTTCAAAGAGCATTTGCAAAAAGAATTAAAGTCCATCGAGGAAGGCGGACTTTTTAAGCACGAGCGCATCATCACTACTAAGCAAAGCGCTGTAGTGAAAGTGAACGGAAAGGAAGTAATTATTTTTTGCGCGAATAATTATCTCGGGCTTTCCTCTCATCCGAAAGTGGTGGAAGCCGCACATAAAACTTTGGACACGCATGGCTACGGAATGAGTTCGGTGCGTTTTATTTGCGGCACACAGGATATTCACAAAACGCTCGAGGAAAAAATTGCAAAGTTCGTTGGGCAGGAAGATGCGATTCTCTATGCTGCTTGCTTCGATGCCAACGGAGGAATTTTTGAACCGCTGCTGGGAGAAGAAGACGCAATTATTTCAGATGAGTTGAATCACGCTTCAATTATAGATGGAGTTCGTTTATGCAAAGCGCAGCGCTACCGCTACAAGAATTCAGACATGAATGATTTGGAAGAGCAATTGAAAAAAGCGCAGGCGCAGCGATACCGAATGGTTGTGACTGACGGAGTTTTTTCCATGGACGGATATGTTGCGCAACTCGATAAAATCTGCAACCTCGCGGAAAAATACAACGCGATGGTGATGGTAGATGAAAGTCACGCCAGCGGTTTCATAGGGAAAACAGGACGCGGAACAATAGAACTGAAAAATGTAATGCACCGTGTGGATATTGTCACAGGAACTTTTGGAAAAGCATTGGGCGGAGCGATGGGCGGATTCACTGCCAGCAAAAAAGAAATTGTGGATATGCTCCGGCAGAGAAGCCGCCCGTATTTATTTTCGAACTCGCTTGCTCCGCATATTGTTGGCGCAACCATTGCCGTGCTTGACATGCTGAGTGAAACCACCGTGCTGCGCGACAAACTTGAATCGAACATAAAATATTTCAAAGCGGGAATTAAAAAAGTCGGATTGGAAATCAAGGATGGAGATTCAGCAATTGTTCCGGTGATGTTGTACGATGCAAAACTTTCTCAGGTGTTTGCCGACAAACTTTTGCAGGAAGGAATTTATGTGATTGGATTCTTTTATCCGGTTGTCCCGAAAGGGCAGGCGCGAATCCGCGTGCAACTTTCAGCCGCGCATGAAAAAGAACATTTGGATAAAGCGATTGCGGCTTTTGCGAAAGTGGCGAAGGAATTGGGGGTGATAAAGAAGTGAAAATAAAAAATCCCTTTCCGCTTGGGAGAAGGGATTTTTCATGGGAGAAAGAATTTTTTACCTCAGCAACTCCACATAGCCCTTTAAGACAACATCCTTAAAGATGGCAACGTAATAGTACGTTCCTTCCTTAGCCGGGTTGCCGCTCATGTTCGTTCCGTCCCAGCAGCGCTTGGTGTCAGTGCTGGTGAACA
>JACQAL010000051.1 GCA_016195025.1 Bacteroidota bacterium
AAGCATCCGCTATGCCGCGCGCATTCAAAAGTGCATGATGCCCAGCGAGAAGTGGATTGCAAAAGAAATTGCGCGACTGAAAGCGAAAATGCCAAAGTAACAAATGAAAACCAAAATGCAGAAGTACGAATGGCGCGCAACCGCGCCAAACATTCAAACCTTCAAGGTTTTGAAAACCTTGAAGGTTTACAACAGCCCTGTTCGATTGTTCGATTGTTCGGTTGTTCGGTTGTTCTGTATTTGCATTTTCTTTTGCCAACTACCCGCTGCCAACTGCTCCGCACAAAGTGACGGAGTCCGTATTCCATCAGACCAACTTTCTAAAGTGGATTCCCTCCTCTCTCTCCTCAAAAAAGACAAAGAAGATACCACCAAAGTAATTGACCTCAATAATTTATGCCGGGAATATTACTTGACAGGCGACTATGAAAAAGGATTGAACTACGGAAAAGAAGCATTATCTCTGGGTGAAAAACTTCTTCCCCAATCAACCAATAAACCTCCCGATAGCTATCGGGACAACCAATCAACTATCAAGAAAGGCATTGCTCAATCTCACAACATCATCGGAAATATTTATTGGCAGCAAGGCAATTACCCTGAGGCACTGAAAGAGTATTTCACATCTTTGAAAATAAAAGAAGAAATCGGAGATAAAAAAGGCATTGCCGCTTCTCACAACAACATCGGAAATATTTATTGGCAACAAGGCAATTACCCCGAAGCGCTCAAAGAGTATTTCGCTTCGCTGAAAATAAAAGAAGAAATCGGAGACAAGCAAGGCATTGCCGCTTCTCACAACAACATCGGAAATATTTACTATCAGCAAGGCAATTACCCCGATGCGCTCAAAGAGTATTTCGCTTCATTGAAAATATATGAAGAACTCGGAGATAAGAACGGCATCGCTCGTTCTCACATCAACATCGGAAATATTTACTATCAGCAAGGCAACTACCCCGATGCGCTCAAAGAGTATTTCGCTTCCTTGAAAATCAGAGAAGAAATCGGAGATAAGGAAGGCATTGCCACTTCTCACATCAACATCGGAAATATTTATTATCTGCAAGGCAATTACCCCGAAGCGCTCAAAGAGTATTTCGCTTCTTTGAAAATAAAAGAAGAAATCGGAGACAAGTATGGCATTGCCGCTTCTCACATCAACATCGGAGAAATATATATAAAGCAAGGGCATGCAAAAGAAGGAAAAGAAGAACTGCAAAAATCCCTGGAGTTAAGCAAGGCAATAGGCAGTAAGGAGTGGATTAAAGAAAGTTACGCAGGGCTTGCGGAGGCGGATAGCGCTATAGCCAGTCGGCAATCGGCAATCGGCAATTGGCAAGGGGCAAACGAACATTTCAGCAGCGCATACAACAATTACAAACTCTACATTATATATAAGGATAGTATTCTGAACGAGGAGAACACCAAAAAAACCGTTCGGCTGCAAATGAACTACGAGTTTGAAAAGAAAGAAGCCGCCACAAAAGCAGAGCAGGAGAAGAAAGATGCCATTGCAGCAGCCGAAGCGCGCAAACAAAATATAATACTCCTGTTTGTCGTTAGCGGTTTGTTGCTGGTGGTTGTGTTTGCCGCCTTCATCTTCCGTGCTTATACGCAAATCAAAAAGAAGAACATTCTCATCACCGAGCAGAAAAAGAAAATAGAAGAAAAGCAGGAAGAAATACTTGCCAGCATCCGCTATGCCGCGCGCATTCAAAAGTGCATGATGCCGAACGAAAAGTGGATTGACAAAACCATCAGACGATTGAAAGGGCAACTGCCGAAGTAACAAATGAAAGTCCCAAGCACCAAGCCCCAAGTCACAAATCACAAGAAACAGCCAGCATGGGTTGTTCCCTTGAAACTTGGAACTTGGAACTTGCGACTTGGAACTTTGCTCTGCCTTTCCCTTATTTCCCTATTCCCCTATTTCCTTATTCCCTCTTTTGCGCAAACCGCAACTCTCTACGGCAAAATCACCGACAAGCAGGGAAAGCCCATTGCCGATGTAAAAGTTTCGGTGCGTAATACAAAAACCTCCACCGCCACCAGCGAGAAAGGCGATTATGAATTAACCCTTCCATCAGACACGAATCTCACCATAGAATTTTCTCACGTGAGTTTCGGAATCAGGTTGAAGACCGTCCGCCTTGCCGCAGGCGAAAAGAAAAAGGCGGATGTTTCGGTGGAAGCATCCAAGACACTCGACACATTTGTGGTGGAAGATAAATACCAGCGCTCTAATTTCATTCAGACCATTCCCACCAAAGATGTTTTTCTGCAGGCGGGCGCATCGCAGGATTTCAACACCATTATCTTCACTCAACTGGGCGTTCAGCAGAGCAACGAACTCAGTTCAACCTATTCCGTGCGCGGAGGAAATTTTGACGAGAACCTTGTTTACGTGAACGACATTGAAGTGTACCGCCCGTTTCTTGTTCACACCGGGCAGCAGGAGGGCTTGAGTTTTGTAAACTCCGACTTGGTGTCGTCCATTAATTTTTCTTCAGGCGGGTTTGAAGCGCGCTACGGAGACAAGATGTCTTCGGTGCTCGACATCCGCTACACGCATCCGCGTGAATTTGCCGGAAGCGTTTCGGGCGGATTGCTCGGAAGTGCTGTTCATCTCGAAGGCGCTTCGAAAGACAAGCGTTTCACGTATCTGGTTGGTATTCGCGAAAAATCAAATTCCTATCTGCTGAAATCGCTCGACACGAAAGGTGATTACAAGCCGCTCTTCTACGATGTGCAGTCGTTCATCACCTATAATCCAACAGACGAATGGGAGCACGACATTCTTCTGAACGTGGCGCGCAATAAGTTCCGCATGATTCCGCAGTCGCGCAAGTCCTCTTTCGGAACGGTGAACGAAGCGCTGCAACTCAATGTACTTTTCGATGGGCAGGAGATTGACGATTACCAGACGCTCACGGGCGCCTACTCCGCCATTTACCGCCCGCACGGAAAAGACCTCACGCTGAAATTCATTACCTCCACATTCAACACCAGAGAAAATGAAACCTTTGATGTGCTGGGGCAATATTCCCTAAACGAACTAGAAAATGATTTAGGCAGCAGCAACTTCGGGCAATCGGCATTCAACATTGGCACGGGAGGATTTCTGAATCACGCGCGGAATTACCTGAACGCCACCGTTTACAATTTCGAACACAAGGGAAATAAACTATGGAAAGAAAAAAACCGCCAACTCTGGTGGGGAGTGAAATACCAGCATGAAATCATCAACGATAAACTCAGCGAGTGGACGATGATTGACTCGGCAGGATATTCCCTTCCGCATGCCAGCGATTCAACGGGCTATGTAAATCCGAATGTGCAGCCGTATCAGAATCTGGAACTGAATGAAATCGTGCGAGCCGAAAACGAACTTTCTTCCAACCGCTATACCGGATATGTTCAGCACGCGTGGAATTGGGAAGGCAGCCCCCGCCCTAAAGGGAGTAAAGATAGCTTGCAACAAGGAGGTGAGTTTACTTTAACAACCGGAGTGCGGGCTAATTACTGGGATGTAAATCAGCAATTATTAATTTCTCCGCGCGCCACGCTTTCATTCAAACCCAAATGGAAACACGATGTATTGTTCAAAGCATCTTCGGGCTATTATTACCAGCCGCCTTTTTACCGCGAACTCCGCGACTTCAGCGGAACCGTTCACAAAGAGGTGAAAGCGCAGCAGTCCATTCACTATGTGCTGGGAACAGATGTGAACTACAAAGCATGGGGGCGCCCGTTCAAACTCATTTCAGAAATTTATTACAAGCAGTTGGATAATTTAATTCCGTATGAAGTAGACAACGTGCGCCTTCGCTACTATGCCGTCAACAACGCCAAGGGCTATGCAACAGGAATGGACACGAAAGTTGCCGGAGAATTTGTGAAAGGAATTGATTCGTGGATGAGTTTATCCGTTATGAAAACCATGTACGATATTAAAGACGATTCCTATTACATCCGCCTGAACAGCGATGGAGACACCATCATTCCCGGCTACTCGCATAACAGCGTTGCGGTGGACAGCATCCGCAAAGAACCCGGCTACCTGCCGCGCCCCACCGACCAGCGCGTAACCTTCAGCATGTTCTTTCAGGATTATTTGCCCATGCTTCCGCGCTGCAAAATGCACATGAACCTTCTCTTCGGAAGCGGTTTGCCCTTTGGTCCTCCCACGCATGAACTCTGGAAAAATGTTTTCCGCATGCCGCCTTACAGAAGAGTGGATATAGGATTCTCGTATGAAATTCTGAAGGACAGACGACAGACGACAGACGATAACGGCAATGAACCAGGCGTCAGCCATCCGTCATCCGTCATCCGTCATCTCAAATCCATCTGGTTCTCTCTCGAAGTTTACAATCTTCTTGCGGTAAACAACGTGGTGTCTTATCTCTGGGTGCGCGATGTAACCGGCAGGCAATACGCAGTGCCCAATTATCTTTCCTCCCGCCTGCTGAATGCAAGGGTGATGGTGAAGTTTTAACTCACCCCAGTACCAAGAACAGCGTACTCAACTTGCCACTGAATATAATTTTTAAGCATATTTTCAACTTGCCTGCCTTTTTGCACGAAAAAACACCATTGGTAGAACGCTTACAAAGCACGATTGAAGAACAACAGAGAATGGTTGAACTCTTACCATGCACGATTGAAGAACAACAGAGGGCGGTAGAACTCTTACCAAGGGTGGTAGAACTTCAACAGAGGGTGGTAAGGAATCAACTACGGGCAGTTGAACATCAACAGAGGGTGGTAGAACTCTTACCAAGGGTGGTAGAACTTCAACAGAGGGTGGTAAGGAATTAACTACGGATGGTTGAACTCTTACCAGGCACGATTAAACTTCAACAGAGGATATCTGATACCTGATTAAGCCGCAGGAGTGGTTGAAGGCGCGCTTGTGCGGGGCAGAAAACTCATGGGTTCGCTCCATGCGCTTTTTTTATCTCCGTCTTCGGCACGCACGCGCACGTCTATTTCGTTTGCTTTGACGAGCCCGGTGAGCAGCAGCGCTTTGGAACTAACTCCTTCAACGGCATTGGTCCATTTACTGGTGTCGGTATGAGGCGCGGGAGTGGTTTGCGCGGTGTATTTTAATCCTGCTCCCTTGTTGGCGGCTTTGGCAACCACTAATTCTTTTTTCTTTTTCTTTTCGAGCAGTATTTTGGCGGTGCCTGGGGCTTTTTTCACATCGGTTATTTTTGAAATTACGGGCACTGCGGGTATGCCGTGGGCGGTGGCATCTTCGGTGGCATCAAAGCCCGACTCGTCAATAATGGTTTTGTCGCCATCGGCAACATCGTCCACCAGGTGGCGCAGTTTGGTGTTCATTTCTTTATACACTAATTTGCTTTGCGCATCGCGTTTGTCTTTCATGGCATGGTCGCCTTTGGCAAGCGAAATGTAATTGCTTAGTTTCGTGTTGTCGGTGGTGAGGGTGGCAATCAGCGCGCCTGAATTTGGAAAATCATTTGCATTGGTCGTCATTTTCTGAATCACTTTGGCGGCAAGGTTGTTTACTTTCACCGGCTCTTTGTCGGTACAGTGCAGCGCCACTTTGTAAGGATGTTTGGATGCCATGGTTTTGGAAATTAGAAATTATGAATTATGAATTATGAATTGAAAATTAGGATTTAGGATTTTAATTATTTGCTGCGGAGTCCCGATACGCTTCGCTGTCGGGATTTCGGAAGTTTTAATTATTATTTTGACCTCAACATTTTTTTGGTGTCTGTTATTTTTCCATTTACAACCAGCGAATAGGAATACATTCCGTTGGCAAGGTTTTCAGAAGCAATATTCAATTGCCCCATTCCTTTTTCTTCCACTTTATAAGTTTTTAACTGATTGCCGAACTCATCGTAAAAAACAACCTGCGCATTGGCGTTATCGGGCACAAAGTATTTTATGGTGGTGCCATCGCCAAAGGGGTTGGGTGAATTCTGAAAAAGCACAGCCGTGTTTGCCAGTTCGAGTTCATGAATGTTTGTACTATTTCCCTGCTCGGTATTGCTGTTTGAATTATTATTGCCGCTGCCATTGGTGCGCTGCCCTGCGCCTTTTAAGGTGGCAATTACTGTTTCCAAACTATCTTGCTTTTTGCTCAGTTCCTGAACGGCTTTGACGAGGGGGACAACAATTTCACCATAGTTGAGACCGTAAGGGTCATTGGCGCTGCCGGGTGTACTTACAATAGAACACTTGTAACCGCTTTCATTTGTCGCCTTCTCTACTTCCTGCGCAATAAAGCCGGAATGTATGACGCTCATGGATTTTGAATAATCACCCTGAGGTAAATTATTTATAAGATTTCCCAAACTGTCTTTTTGCTGAGGTTTGTTTTGGTTAACAAAAGCATCTAATGCTTTTGTATCCATCTGGTATGTTACGGGGCGGAGTTTTTTGATGAAGTCCAGCCCTTTTACTTCTTCTTTAACATTGAACTTAAAGCGGCCATCGCTTGTAGCAGTCCATGCTTTAGCACGGCATTCTATTACTGCTGAGTTTCCGAAATAAAATTTATCGGATGCAGCGGCAGTTGTACCATATCCAAACGCTGCGCAGTTTGTTAAAGTAGAAACATTCGCATCGGCATAAGCGCCCACAAAAACATTGCTGTCGGCATTGCAGGTAAGACCTGCATTAATACCGATAGCAGTATTGTAATTGCTCGTAGTTACATTTAGTAAAGAGCCATAACCAACCGCAGAATTTCCAGTGCCGCTTGTGATTTTGAATTCAGATTCAAACCCTAAGCCCGCATTTGACCCGCCCGTAGTAATTGGATAGCCGGCTTTGTAACCCAAAAAAGCATTATTACTATTATTAAAAGTTGTAGCATCGCCAAATCCCGCACCATAACCAACACAGGTATTATTACTTCCTGTTTGATTATAGTATCCTGCTGCTAAACCAAGAGCAGTATTCTGCGCTCCCGTAGTATTTCCGTTGCCTGCATTATGCCCTAAAAAAGAATTGCCTGATGCACTGCTATTATTATAGCCCGCCAAATCACCGCAAAAAAGATTTGAGCCGCCTGTTGTAGTTAAATATCCTGCTTTATTACCAAAAAAAGAATTATTGCTATAGTTATTTGGCGTAACATTATAAACGCCATAGCCAGCATAAGTTCCCATGATTGTATTACTGCTGCCTGTACCACTATAATATGACGCTTCAAAACCACATACCGTATTATCACTTCCTGAAGTATTATAACCATTCGCCCATTGACCAACACAAGTATTTTGATCCCCAGTAGTATTTTGCCATCCTGCACTGTACCCATGATAAGAATTATTTAATCCCTGTAAAGAGATTATATTTGCGCCAGCGTCTCCACCAAAATAATCTACATTACTTGAAGAACCGGCATTTACTACAGTTTTGCCCCCTACTTTAAAAACTGTGCTAGTATTTATATCTCCGCTTACATCGAGTTTGTAACTGCCCGCTGCACCAATCCCCACATTGGTGCCGTTGTCTTGGATAATTCCATTTAGAACACAACCATTAGTAGGACCAAATACAAGAACCTTATTTTGAGTGGTTGTAGTAGGTCCCATAATAGTTGTTCCACATTGTGATTTTGCATAGTCAGCACTCATAAGCGCTACTATACTTAGAATAAAAATTTGCTTTTTCATACTTGTTTTGTTTTAGTTGTTGTTTATTTTTTAGAACCAAAAAGAAATGTTAAACGATGATAGTATATTGGAAAATCTGAATCCTTTATATGAAGCTGTCCAGTTGTTTATAGTTGTAGCAGGCGGATTAGGAAATGATTGATTAATATCGGTTACAATCCGTTTGCCTCCTAACTTATAATATAGAAATGAAGATGAAAACTCAGCACCTATTGAAATATGTTTTTGCAAATAAATATTAAAACCTGTAAAAGCACCTATACCTGCTGCATATCCTCCATCAATTATAGTATTTTCTTTTCTTGAAAATATTAAAACACTTGTGGCAGAATCTCTGTCTTCCCCATAAAAGTTCTCTGAATATTTTCCATAATCCATATATATGATAGACATACCGCTATATGCTTCAAAAAAATTCTTTCTGACATAATTCCATTGAATGGCAGGAGCAAATCTGGTAATGCTTTGTTTCACCGTGTCATTGTTTATATAATGCACAGATGTCTCATAAAAATCCTCCTTTATTTGCTGATTAATGTTTGTTCTTCCAAATTCAATGCGTAACAGAAAGTCATTATTGATAAAATATTTTGGAATAATGCTTAGAGAAAGTGATTTACTAATTCTATTGCCACCATTTTGCATATTGCCGTTTTCATCCAACGCAATTACTGCTCCTCCAGGAAATCCCATCTGCCCTTGAATGCTATTAATTGCCACAGAGCAGCCCAACTTGTAGTTATTTCCCTTTTCCTGCGCGGTGGGCAGTTGAGCGTACATATTATATGTAACAGAGGAGAAAAACATTGCAGTAATAATAATTTTTGTTTTCCCCGATATATATCGGGATGTCACGCTTTTTTTATTTTGTTTGTTTGTGTTCCACATTTTATTTGAGGTTTTGGTTATTTACCTCAAATGTACTGTTAAAAAATAATTTGAGGGCAAATATATATTCATGTTTAGTGGTTTGTCAAGCCGTTTTACCCGGTTAAGTGCAGGGGTTTTTATAATAAGTGTAGCGGTTTTGCAAATAAGTGTAACTGTTTTCAGAATAAGTGTAGTTTATTTATGCATAAAATCGTAAAACCTTCTTCTTTTTCTGAAAGAGGCAAGAAGTTTTGTCCGGCAACTGAGCGTAACGGTTCTGGTTTTATAACAGAATAAATCCACATGTTCTTTATTCACCATATCTTTGTGATTGATGCGGTAAAATGTTTTTCCGTGCAGCATTTCTTCGTAATGCTGTAATGTTTCAGAGGAAATGATTCTCTTTTTATTTTCAAAAACAACTATTGTCTTCCTGCCTTTGGCTTCAAAGCGAATAATGGTGCGCTCCACCACCCAGCGTATTGAAGATTTTATTTTAATCGGTATTTTTTTCATTCATAAAGTCAACAGTTGCCCATATAAAAACAAAAAAGTGAAAAAACACAAACCCCTCAATTGAATGCCCCCTCATGCATTCAACAAAGATTTCTGCATCTTTCACTTAGCCGTTAGCAAATGTAAAAAGTTTTTTCATACAGCAAAAAAATAATTCAGCCGCCTGCTGCTTGCTTTCCATTTTTTATTTCTTACCTTCGTTCAATGGTACGGATAACGAATCTTCTGCGAATCTGTCCGATGGAATACGGACTCCGTAACTTTGTTCGGAGCGAATGGAAAAACTATGATTTGAAGTCCTATCGGCTGTTTGCTTTCACTTCTTACTTCTTACTTCTTACTTCTTACATTGCTTCCGCTCAGCACTACAACCGCATAGATAATATTCCCGTAAAAGAAAACGGAAACCCTTTGAAGTTTCCCTGGGCGGGCGGGCTCAACTACGTGCAGGTATCGGCAATAGACATGAACTTTGACGGGAAAAAGGACTTGTTCGTCTTTGACCGCACTTCGCACAAGGTGCATTGCTTCATCAATGGCGGCACGCCCAACCTGGTGGATTATTACGACAGCACTGAAAAATACGCCTGGCGTTTTCCGCACATGGAGGACTGGGCGCTCCTCCGCGATTACGACAAAGACGGCTTGCCTGATATTTTTACCTATGCCATCACCGTGGGCGGAATAAAAGTATGGAAGAACACCTCTTCGGGCGGCAACCTGCAGTTCACGCTGGAAAAAACGTATCTCACTTCCGATTACGGAGCTTCCACCAGCAATCTTTACGTGAGCCGCATTGACCTTCCTTCCATTGAAGATGTGGATGGCGATGGCGATTTGGATGTGGTAACGATTGATTTTTCCCTTACGCAATACGAATACCATGTGAACCAATCGGTGGAAGACGGCTACGGAAAAGACAGTTTGATTTTTAAATTATCTGCCGGCTGCTGGGGGCATTTCAACGAACCCTTCACCGGCTGCGGAGTGAACCTGGGCCAATCCTGCCGCATGAGAATGGATGACAGCGCGCACATTCATCCCTTTGCCCCCCCCCTAACGCGCGAAGAAGAATATGCATGGGCAATTGCACACGATGGGGGCAACTGCGCCCTCTGCATGGATATTGACGGGGATGGGGACAAGGATTTGCTCCTCGGGCAGAAATGCTGCAACATGACCATGCTCACCAACGGAGGAAGCATTACTTCGGCAAACATGGTGGCGAAAGACACGCTTTACCCGGTATATGATATTTCCGTTGCGCTCACCGCCCTGCCCTGCGGATTTTATGTGGATGTGAATAACGACAACGTCCGCGATTTGGTGGTATGCCCTAACATGGCGGGAATCTCCATTGACAAGGATGGAATATGGTACTATAAAAACAACGGCACAGACAGCGCTCCTGTTTTTGCACGGAAGAAAAGAAACTTATTGCAGGAAGACATGATTGACATGGGCTCGGGAGGCAAGCCCGTGTTTTTTGATTTCGACAATGACGGGCTCACCGATATTCTTATTTCCACTTACAACATGAAGATGGACAGCACCTGCAATCCTCCCGATAATTACAACGTGATTTATGCCTATAAAAATATCGGCACGGCTTCGGCTCCCGCTTTCAACCTCGTGAACACCGATTACGCCACCCTATCCACGCAACTTGCCACCAATGCAGTGAATGCGCAACTTGCTTTCGGAGATATTGACGGAGACACAGCGCCCGATATGTTCGTTGGCGATGATGTGGGTTATATTCACTACTTCAAAAATACAGGAGGAGCAGGTCCCGCTAATTTTATTCTCATCACGCAGGATTATCCCGACAGCGCAGGCGTTCCCATCAACGTGGGGCACGCAGCGGCTCCGCAGTTAATAGATGTTGACCGCGATGGCGACTTGGATTTAATTATTGGCGAGCGCAGCGGGAAAATATATTATTACCGGAACATCGGAACAAAGACCTTTCCTTCGTTCAAACTCGTTACAAAAAACTTTGGCGGAATAGATGTGGTGAAACCCTGCTGCACCGGCTATGCAATTCCTTTTATGTATGACAGCGCGGGGAGTTATCATTTGCTGGTGGCAACCGAAGCCAGCCGCAACACGCCTGCGATGGGATGGATTTGGCATTTCGACAGCATTGACGGAAACCTTACTGGAAATTTCCGCCTGCGCGATTCCATGTACCAGAACATTTGGGAAGGCGAGCGCATGACCATAAACGGAAAAGACATTAACAACGATGGCATCATGGATTTAGTGATTGGAAATTTTGCCGGAGGCGCTGCCATTTACACAGGCGATACCACCGCGCTTGGCACGGCAGAAATAAATCCTGAAACATTCGACTTCAGCATTTATCCCAATCCTTCTAATGGAATGTTTAATGTTCAATGTATAATGGCTAATGGAAATACATCAACCATCAACCATCAACCATTAACCATTGAGATTTACAATGTGATGGGAGAAAAGGTATATGCAGAAAAAATCCTTAATCAAAAATCCTTACTCCTTAATCTGAATTTGGGGCAGGGTATTTATTTTTGCAAACTCACCTGTGGAAAAACTTCAAAGACGAAAAAACTTATTGTGATAAAATAAATTTGGAATTATGAAAAAGATTTTATTTTCTAACAGACGAATCCTCGCGCAAGCAGGACTCTTTTTATTTTTCATTCTCACTCCTCAACTAATTTTTTCGCAAGTAAATTTTATCAGCACCAATCAACTTGCAGAACAGGTGATGCTCGGCAATTATAATCCTGCCGCATACATGGCGAGCACGGTGCTCAATCATCCCGATACCATTTCGCGCGGCATTAACAAGCGGGTTTCCTCCGATTCGCTTCATTCATATCTTGATATGCTCAGAACATTTCATAGCCGCAACACGGGCTCTGACACTCTTTCGGCAACAAACGGAATTGGCGCAGCGCGAAGATGGGTGTATTCCAAGTTTCAGCAATTTTCTGCCGCTAATCAGAACCGTCTTATCACTTCTTATTTTCAGTTTGACCAATCCATTTGCGGCAGCGCGCAGCACAGAAATATTATTTCCGTTCTTCCCGGCATGGATACCACCGACAAGCAAATCATTATTGTGGAAGGACATATTGACAGCCGCTGCGCAGTGCTCTGCGATACTGCCTGCCTCGCGCAGGGAATGGAAGACAATGCCAGCGGCACCACGTTGGTGATGGAACTGGCGCGCGTAATGAGCAAATATTCTTTCAATCACACCATAGTTTTTATGGTTACGATTGGCGAAGAGCAGGGGCTTTACGGAGCAAGCGCGTTTGCAACTTACTGTGTTCAGAAAAATATTAAAATCAGAGCGGTTCAGAACAATGATATAACGGGCGGAATCATCTGCGGAAATACTTCTTCTGCTCCAAGTTGTTCTCCTGCCGGAAGCATTGACAGCACGGATGTGCGTATTTTTTCTTACGGAACTTTTAATTCTTTTCACAAGCAGCTTGCGCGGTTTATGAAACTGGAATACAAAGAACAGTTGCTTCCGTTTGTTTCTGTTCCTATGACAATCAATATTATGACGCCCGAAGACAGAACCAACCGCGGAGGCGACCATATTCCTTTCCGTCAGCAGGGATTCACTGCGGTGCGTATCACTTCTGCCAATGAAGACGGAGATGCGAATGTTACGAGTTCATCCTATGTTGACCGTCAGCACACATCAAAAGATATTTTAGGTTTTGATACCAATGGCGATGGCATACTCGACAGTTTGTTTGTTGATTTTCATTATCTCGCCCGCAACACGGTGATAAACGGAAACGCAATCGGCATGGATGCCATTGGTCCTAACACTCCTGATTTCACAGTAACAAATCCGAGCGGAACAAAAGTTCTCATCACTATCACGCAGCAAACACAATATAAAAAGTATCGCATAGGTGTGCGCACACTCACGAATGATTGGGATTCTGTTTACACAATTTTATCTGTTATGGATTCAATTGATGTGAGCGCAACGGGCAATCATATTTTCAGTGTTGCTTCGGTTGACACGAATGGAATTGAAAGTTTGTTCTCTAAGGAAATTCAATTGACAGTCGGAACCGGAATAAACGAATTGCTGAAGCAGGAAAAAATTTCTTTGCTGCAGAACAAACCCAATCCGTTTGACGAAGCCACCACCATTTCTGTTCTGGTGAACGAACAAATTCCATTCAGCGAAGCATTTATTTTAATTCGTGATGTTTCAGGAAAAGAAGTAAAACGTCTTCCGGTTTCTCTTCACAGCGGAATGAACGAAGTTTCATTTGAACACGGCTACGGTTTGTCGTGGCAAAACTGTTCAGACAAAAATGATGGTGTTTGCGAATTAACCTTTTTCTCCCGCGGAAGATTACCGGATGTATTTCCAGTTCCTCACTTTTCCCCCGCTGAGCCATTGCACTGCGGTTTTCAGGCGTTCGTTTCTCGTAACTTCTGTTTTGGCTTCGGCAATCCAGTTCACGTATTCTTTTTTGTTGGAGTATGAAAAGTTTTCGAAGACGCTCAGCGCTTTTTTATTTTTCTTCACTGCATTGGTGAAATAACCGGGGACAATTAATTTTGCTTTGGGCTTCTTTGGCTTTGCGGGAAGTTTCACTCCCTCATCATTTAATTTCTTCGCCTGCTTCACAAAATCAATTACATATTTATCAGGAGGAATATTGCTGATGTTAGTCATGCGCCCGAGATTTCCCATGGAAGCGCCTCCTTTGTTAAATATTTCCCCCAAGTATCCGTGCGGGTCTTTGATGAGTTTGTATTTCCAGAAACCAAACACCGCATGCTGCTTGAAGGCAGCAAAACTGCAGAACGGACCTTTATAATCAAACGAAGGCATTCCCCATTTGATGGTTTCCTGCACTTCGGGATTTCCTTTGTGAATTAACTCACGAAGTTTTTTCAAAATCGGCTGCGCGAAGGGCTGCGCTTTTTCTATGTAAGCGTCAATGCGTTTGTCTTTTTTTTCCATAAGAGTTATTTTTGAAGGAAGTGCGAAAATAGGAATAAATAAAAATGCTTATCGGGAAACCGCTGCAATTGTTGTAATGTAATTTCTAAAACCAAACGCCTGCCGATAAAATCATTTCCGCGCAGGAGAGATTTTGTTTCACAGTTCCCTGATAGATTCTCAAATGCCGGTAGGATGCATATAAAGTTTTTATTCCGTACTCGATATAAAATGTGTTCAGAAAATTAAATTGCAAATCCAGTTCCGCACCGGCATCAAACCCTCCGAATTGAAAATGCGGAACATTGTCTTTTCCCAGGATGGTGTTTTCCACGTGCGGATACATGAACCCGATTCCCGCTTTTGCGATAAAGCGTATGTTCACTTTTGCCGAATCGGAGTTCAGAATTGTAATTCTTCTCACTGCGTTGAACAAAAAAAAGTTTGCACCGTTGTTCAGTTGATAGGTAAAGTTGCTGTCGGTTCGTGCAAAAGAAGAATCAACCTCTCTCCCGTTTAGTTTTCCTTTCATGCGAAGCGTTTGGTCAGGCACCTGGTATTTCGTATGGTCGAAGTTCAGTTCCACTCCCCATAGTGAATTTACCCTGTAGCCGAGGCGGTAATTATATTGCGGAATGGTTAAATCCTTGTTGAAAATTCCGGTGTTCCATCCCGGCTTGTCAATGCCCCGCACTTTCACAAGTGTGTAATCATTCTGCAGTTCCGGCTGGCTGATACGGATATTATTATCGGCATATCCTTCCTTATTATATCCCCACGAAAAATAAAACGGATGCTTCAGGGTTTGTCCTGCGCAGAAAAATGAAACAAGAGAAAATGCCAGGCAGATGAAATGTCGCATACTGCGGCTAAAGATAAAATTATTCTTTGTCTGAAAAATTATTCCGCCAATGAAACTCCTTCCGAATATTTTTCCCTCACTTCATCGAGCGTGGAAAAAATTTCTTCCAGCGAAAAAGAAGTAACAAGTTTCATTCGTGTTTCCTTAAAGTTGGGAAGTCCTTTGAAATAATTTGAATAGTGGCTGCGCATTTCAATGATTCCCTGCTTCTCCCCTTTCCACTCAAGTGATTTTTGCAGATGGGTTAAAGCAGTGATTACTCTTTCTTCCACGGTGGGCTTTTCCCTATGGATTCCGGCAGCAATAAAATGTTTTATCTCACGGAATATCCAGGGATAGCCGATGCTTGCTCTTCCAATCATCACTCCATCCACTCCATGTTTATTCTTCATGTCAATGGCGAACTCCGGTGAAACCACATCTCCGTTTCCGAAGACAGGAATTTTCATACGCGGGTTATTTTTTATTTTACCTATCAATTCCCATTCTGCCGGTCCCTTGTACATCTGCTTGCGTGTGCGCCCGTGAATGGTGATGGCTTGTATGCCGATGTCTTGAAGCCGCTCTGCCACTTCCACCACATTTTTTGTTGTGTCGTCCCAGCCCAGGCGGGTTTTCACCGTAACGGGAAGTGAAGTGCTTTTCACCACTTCTGCCGTGATGCGAACCATTTTATCTATATCCTGCAATAAGCCCGCCCCTGCACCTTTGCAGGCAACTCCTTTCACAGGACATCCGTAATTAATATCAATGAGGTCGGGTTTTTCAGCAGCAATAATTTCAGCGGCTTCTTTCATTGATTCCATGTTGCCGCCATAAAATTGAATTCCAACAGGCCGCTCGTAATCAAAAATGTCCAACTTCTTCACGCTCTTTGCCGCATCGCGTATCAATCCTTCGGAAGAAATAAATTCGGTGTACATTAAATCCGCTCCGTTCATTTTGCATACGTAGCGGAATGGCGGGTCGCTCACGTCTTCCATAGGCGCAAGCAGGAGAGGAAAGTTTCCGAGTTGTATGTTGCCGATTTTAATCATCGAAAAATGTTTCATCCCTATGGGACGAAACGGCACGAAAGTACGAAAAGTAAAATGTTTTCTTTTAATTCGCATTTCGTATTTTTCGTATACATTCGCTTTTCGAAGATTTATGTCTATTCAATCCACCATTCAGAACTTTCATCCCGCAGGAAAATTTCTTCTGCTTATCGGGTTGTTTCTTGTTGCGCTGGTGATTGCAGGCATTATTCAGGTAGTGATTTTAATTCCCTTCGCTGATATAAAATCAATCAACGACCTTGCAAACCTTGAAGACGTTTCCAATCCGAAACTCATAACAGGAATGAAAATAGCGCAGGCGGTGAGCGTGCTCTTCACGTTCATCCTTCCTGCATTTCTCTTCGCGCATTTTACTTCCGAGAAAAAAACCGGTTACCTGCAAATGAATAAAGGTTTCCCCCTGATGATTGGAATCACAGTCATTCTTCTTGTATTTTCTGTGATGCCCGCAATCAATTGGGCGGGAGAACTGAACAGCCACATGAAACTTCCGGAGTTCATGGCGGGCATTGAAGCATGGATGAAAAGCAGCGAGGAGAAACTGAAAAAACTCACCGAAGCGTTTTTGCAGATGGATTCGGCAGTGGATTTAATTGTAAACGTGATTGTGGTTGCGCTGCTTGCCGCTGTGGGCGAAGAACTTTTTTTCCGCGGCTGCATGCAGAATGTTTTCCTGGAGTGGACAAAAAACAAACACGCTGCCGTTTGGGTAACTGCCATTCTCTTCAGCGCACTGCATGCGCAGTTCTATGGCTTTCTTCCGCGCATGCTGCTGGGCGTGGTGCTGGGCTATCTTTATATATGGAGCGGCTCGCTCTGGCTTTCCATGCTGTTTCATTTTCTCAATAACGGAATGGCGGTGGTGTTTGCCTACCTGATTGGAAAAAACATGCTGCAGGAAGAAGCCGAAAACATTGGAGCAGGGCAAACGCCCCTGTATTTTATTTTTGGAAGCGCCATTGTGAGCGTGGGGCTGCTCATGTTTGTGTACCGAAACAGAAACCCCGAGCAACCCCAGCCCTGAAAAGGTTTATTGCTTTACAATTTTCTTTACGGCAGCGCCTTCGCTTGTGTTCAGTTGTCCGCCAGAGGACGGATTCGTCCATTTGGCGAACAGAAAATAAATTCCGCTGGGTTGAGAGGAAATATCAATGGTGAGATTCCTCGCTCCGCTCGGAATGACACTTCGTGTCACTTTTTCTCCCAGCACATTATAGATTTCTATTTTGTATTCATTGCCTGCTGCCAACTGCCCATTGCCGACTTGTATTTGAAACTGCCCGCTCGTGGGATTGGGATA
>JACQAL010000052.1 GCA_016195025.1 Bacteroidota bacterium
AACGCTGCTGGTATTATTATTCGCAACAACTGTGCTGTTCATATTACCATTTAATGCGCTTAACGACTGGCTGTTATTTACTACTGCCGTTCCCTGTATTACCGAATTGTAGAAAACTATCTGCGCTCCGTTTTGTGCTTTCAGTCCTTTGCCCACAGTTGTCTTCACCCCATTATGCGATTTGATAATTATTTTTGCTGCATTTACCGTAATATTTCCGCCAACGTTGGTGCCGCTTAACGTAACTGTGCCTGCTGTTACTTTAAGGTCTCCGGCAATAGGATGAGCCGCGTCATATAGAGTTCCTTCATCATCCGGTTCGAGAGGATCGGTGCTTCTTATGTCATCTATGTTGGCAAAATCGTATCCGCCCGAAGTGTCAACGGTCATGTTCACTTTATATCCCGCGGCTAGAGTAAGGCCTTTGGGATTTTTAAAATCAATGGTTGGTGTTCCCGGAATTTCATCTCTTCGCACTGTTCCCGGGTTGCCATTCGCTGTTGTATTGGTGGAAATAATTGTTCCTTTTTCTGCCATGATGTTTTAGGTTTTAAGTGGTTATTAATAATTGATACGATTTATTTTTCCGACTTCGCATCAATGCCCAAATGTAGTTTTATTTTTTCAATGTCGGTTTTGAATAAATTATTTTCCGCCTTCAGTTTTTCAATTTCCATTTTTTGAGAATCAAGTATTTTCTGCTGTGAATTTTGTGAAGACCAGTATGATTGCTGAATCAATGCCATTACATGCGGTTCTTTCAAACAATCTTTTTCTCCTTTGGCATCGGTATGTGTTGGGTAATGTTCTTCTCCGTCCACATAGGGATAATGCGTCATTGCATAGCCAATAATTTTTCCATCGGTGATTGCTTTTACGGCAACGCCCGGATGTTTTTCTGAAAGCGTAAGCGGGTCACCTGGAGAAATGTTTCCGTTCTCATCCGAAACCTTTACAAGCAACTGACCAAGCAGGGCAATATTTACAGATTTTTTATCGTACATGCGCTGTCCTTCCTGGTCATCATTATTTCTTGTGCCGTATTTTGAAACTACACCGAGCAGCATTTGCTCTTTTGAATTTGCCCGTTGCACCCCATTATCATTAACCGAACTTAAGGAAACAATTTCTCCTATCGCAAGAGTAGTATCAGATGTTTTGAAAAATTCAGAATAATCTCCAACTCCGCTGTTATTTACAAAATAATTTGTATTATTTGTTCTGTACCAAATCCGGTTGCTTCCATTAACAGAAGTGGCAATGCTTCCATTCGCGGTTCTTACGGGAACTGCTCCATTCCCATCGGTTATTTTTGTTTCACCATTCTGAACCCATAAGCCATAGTTTCCAACTGTGCTGTTTAAAGCATCGCCATACAAACCATAATTAAGTCCCGGAGTTGTCGCATACGATTTGCCATACACGCCAGTTTTTGATCCGGTTGATGAACCCGTGCTACCTGTGGCTTCACCCAAAACACCAAAAGCATTAATAGTAGAAATGCCTACATCGCCAAGAGCATAAACTCCCCTGAAGCCGCCTTCAAAATAACCGCCAATACCATAGCCGGCAGCATTCATGGAGTGCCCCCAAACTCCGTAGCCACTCAATGCAGTTGCATCCGTATTTTCACCATAAATTGCCCTGCTGCCTGCAACAGTTGTAGTAGAATGCAATTTATATAAAGGCGCAGTTGTTCCGATGCCTACATTGCCTGCATTTGTAATTCTCATTCTCTCGGTTAAAGTTGCAGAGGCATCGGGCGTGGTATAAAAAAGCATATCGGTGGGTAAATCGCCTGCACCACCCGAAGCAGCGCCTCTTATTGTTTGAATACGGGCTTGCCCTGTTGTTAAATCACTTGCACCAAAATCTAAATTAGCAAGTATATCATTGATGTTTGGGCTTTGTGTGGATTGCCGCAAAGCGATACTAGCCGGAATGCCTGCACCTGCAGTTGTATTTTGCACATCAAGGTCAGCAGTTCCGGTTGGAGGATTTAGAGCAGTAATCGCAACTTTTCCTTTTTCAAAATATCCAGCCCAGTTGCCTCCTGTTCCATACACTGCAAAATTATTTAGACCTGAGGTATGATAACCAAGATAGCCGGTTGCGGCAGTTCCTCCGGTTAAATCACCGCCAACTTCATAATAGGTAGTTCCAGCGTTGGAAGAATTTGTTGCAAAAATTCCTTTGTAGCTTGCGCTCGTTGAACTGATGTTGATTCCAAAATTGCCGCCTCCTCCTCCAACCAAACTCATTTTAATTCCGTTCTCTATTGTTCCATTAGTAAGAAAAGTTGTCAAATAATTTGCTGTGGGAGCAACAGTTCCAATCCCCACAATTCCGCTGCTTGCAGGAACAATCAAAGCATAATTGTTTGTTCCGCCTGTTGCAGAAAAATAACCTGCAATGTTTGTGGTGGAAGCGCCCGTAACTTCCGACCATATTCCATAGCCGGTTCCTGTAATTATTCCGCTGTTACTAATATGCAGACCTTTTGAACTGGCAGTTGTGCTGATTTGAAGAATCTCCAGCATGCTCAAAGTAGAATTGGCAGCGCCTGTGGTATTAATGCTGATGTTCTGCCCAATAGATTCTTCGACTCCGCTCAGAATGACAAAGCAGAAAAAAGAAATTATTAAAAAAAAATTTGAGCAACAATTTTTCATCAAAGAGGGGCTTAGACTAACACGTCAAATGTAAAAAATAATTCTGATTAAGCAAATGAGTTGCAATGCATTTTAGACGAACGAAGAAAAAGAAAAGACCAGTTCAGTACTTCAATTGAAATTCACTCAGGTCAGGAATATTTTCGCGCTTGCGTTTCTTTTCATACTCATAAATCGTTCTCCCCAGATTTGCCAGAAACGGAAAACCAATTTCGTTGTATTCATATTTTCCATCATTCAGAATTCCATCGCTGTTCACATAAATGGTGGCGGCAAGCATGAACTCAGTTTTATTTTCAAAGTCCACAATGTAGGCGGCATCCGAAAGAAATCCATGCGACTGCCCCACAATATTAAAAATGCGGATGTTTTTATTCGTAATGGAGTCCTTTGAATCGCCATAGAGAAAATATTTTTTATAACTGTCCCAATATTTTTTACTGTCGTATTTCGGAAAATCGCTCTCACGCGGATACATGGAAAGATATTTTCTGAGAAAAGAATAATCATCGCCCGTAAGTTTGAATCTCTTGTCTTCAGGAACGCTTGCGGGAAAAATTACGGAGAGAAGCATGTCGTGAACTTCCTGCAGGGTCATGCAGTTCAGATAGGTGAAGTCCTTCGGCTGATTCACCAATTTATTTTTGCTGTCCAGATATCCTTTCCCTATTTTTATTTCACCGAAAGGAGGAGGATATTTTTTTTCGCACACGAGCATCGGCTGGCGATAAATTTCTTTTCCGCTTTTGTCGTAAAAGATAAACGGATTGGTGTGGCGGGCAAGTTCGCCAAGACAATTCACATCAAACGAATGAGTGATGCGCGTGTTCGCATAACCCATTTCCTGCATCCGCCTGTTCAGAAATTCCATTCCGACAAATGAAAACATGCGGTTGTACGCCTCGTCATCGCTCGTGAGTAGCATGCGCTTGATAAAGTGCGCCACCGAAGGATAACCGTTTTCAGCAGTAGAATCAAATTCCATTTTTGTCTGGCACTTCCACGCGCTGTCAATTTTCAGGCGGGAAAATTTGTCAACGCCTTTCTCGCGGAGTGAATTTATTTTTTCAAGAGCAAGCGCAGCAGCCGGAAGTTTGACCATGCTTGCAGGATAAAAATAAGTTGCAGGGTCGAGATGAAAATTATATTGTGTGAAATGAGGAATATTTTTTTTATCCCTGTCAATCTGCGTATAAATAATCTGAACTTTATACTCTCCTGAGTTCTGAAAAACACTCTGGAATTTTTCCGGTTCGGCTTTCAGCAATTCTTCTATGAAATTTGAATCGGATATTTTTCTTGGAATATCTTTCTGCGATGAATCCTGAAATCTGCCATTAAGCAAAAGAAAAAACAAACAAGCGATGAAAAGAACACTTCGTAGTTCGTAGGTTCGTATTTTTTTCGTACTTCGATGGAGTTTCATTTCTTTTTCTTCTTCGACAGCATAAGGTTCGATTCGTTTTTATGCCATCTGTAGCCGATTCCAAACTCGAGCGACTTCACGTTTGTTTTATCCTGGTATGCTTTCACCAAATCTTCCTGCTTGTGCGCGCTGAACATGGGAATTGTTCCCGTGTATGTTCCGTAAAATTTATTATTCCAAATTGAATCTGAAAAAAACTTCAGTGGAATGCCTGAGTCATCCTGCAGCAGTAAATCACTTTGTTTCAAAATCAAACTTCTGATTACTGAAAAATAATTTTTATGCATGAGATAAGAAGCGGATTTAAGAAAAGTGGTTACCGTTCCAAGTTCATTCACGAATGAAACAAACTGCGGTGTTTTATTTTTCACTCCTGCATCGGATAAATCAACAGAGAAATAAAAAAGTATTCTTGGTTTTTCTTCTCCGGTTTTATGAAAAGTGATTTCCACTCCCTGCGTTTTTATAGAATCTGCCTCAGCATCGCTGTAAATTATTTTTCCGGATGGAGCAAGATAAATCATTTGAATATTCTCTATGAAATTTCCTGTGCGCACGAGAAACAATAACATGACAGGAATAGTTCCATTCACTTCTTTTTGTTCCAGGTCCTTTTTCATGCTGAGTGTTCTGAAAAAACTGAAATTCAAAATGGAGTTGAGCGAGCGCTCCACTTCATTCAAATATTTTTCCAATGAATCGCTGGAATTTTTTCTGATTACAGGAATTTTTCCTCTCGGCTCAAGCCCCACAAGAACCATGGTATCTGAATTCGGGAAAAATATTTCCGCATTCAAAAAATCCGGTCCGGAAAAAGGATAGAATAATGTGTGCGAAACCGAATCAGGAATCTCCTTCTTCGCCCATGCTGAAATTTTCTGAAGGCGCGTGCTGTCGTATTTCTGCCAGCGCGCTTCCATATTTTTTGAAAACTTCTGCCACTCTTTATCAACGAGCAAAGATGAATCCAATGTGGAATTTGAATCAGCAGGCATTCCCGCAATGAAACGGGCAATGTCATTGTATTTTCTCTCGTAGATTTTTTTCTTCTCCGTTTTTACCAAAGTATCTTTTGCAAAGGAATCTTTTTTTAGTTCTTTCTTTTGCTCGCAGGTTTTTTCATTTCCGCAATTTGAAAAGATAATTGCTGTTGTAAAAAATAAAATGAAAGGCCAACATGGGCTAAAGCCCATCTTGCTTGGGAATTTCATTAGCCCCGACCTTAAGGTCGGGGCTAATGAGCGAAGAAGAAACCGGGCTTTAGCCCTAGGCATTTTTCTCATCTGAAATTTTTTTATCTGCAAAATAAACAAGTAAGCCGATTGCCACAGTGGCAAATCCGGCAAGAGATTCTTTCTGCTTAAACATTAAGCCGTAAACAAGCAGCCAAGCACCGAACAATAAAAAAATAATTGGCGTTACGGGATAACCCCATGTTTTATAAGGGCGGAGCAAATCAGGTTTTTTAATTCTCAGCACAAATAATCCGAGCACAGAAAAAAATGTCATCAGGTTTAATGTAAATCCAATGTAAGTTATCACAGCGTCAAAAGTGGAAGTGAAAATAAAAAAAAGTGTGATGCAGCTCTGCGAGAGAATGGCGATGAACGGAATTCCGTTTTTATTTTTCATAGAGAAAAACCGAAACATGTGATGGTCTTCACCCATTACCTGCGAAACGCGGGGACCTGCGAGAATCATTCCGCTTACGGATGAAAGCAGCAGCATGGAAATTACTATCGCAATAATTTTTCCTCCGGTGGCTCCGAAAATTTTTGCAGCAGCGAGCGAGCCGATGTCCACCACCGGAAATCCATCCGCGTCTTTCATTTCATCCAGCGGAATGGTATAGAGAAAAACAAAATTCAGCAGCACATAGAGAAAAAGCACGAGCAATGTTCCGCTGAAGAGCGAGCGCGGAAGATTTTTCTGCGGTGATTCAATTTCTCCGGCAATATAGGTGGAAGCATTCCAACCGGAATACGCGAATGAAACAAAGAAAAGTGAAACACCGAATGCGGGACTGAAAATATCGTTTGCTGTGTTTCTTGTTGCAGAAAAACTTGCAGTTCCTGTTCTATGCGCCAGCACTCCGAAAAAAATAATTCCCAGAATCACCAGTACGTTTGTTGCCGTAAGAAAATTCTGAATTCCTCTTCCGGTTTTTAAATTACTGACATGAATGAGCGTAAGAAAAATTACAACTGCCGCTGCAACGTAAACCGGATTCATCTCCGGAAAAACCCGCGACAAATATTTTCCCAGCGCGATTGCCGATGCAGCAACAGGCGCGGCAAATCCAACCGTTGCCGAAACCCATCCGGAAAGAAATCCGACTGCCGGATGATAAATCCGCGAGAGAAAATTATATTCACCGCCCGAGCGCGGAAGCGCAGCGCCCAATTCTCCATAGCAGAGCGCGCCAGTGAGTGCGGCAATTCCTCCAATCACCCAAAGCAGCAACAACGCAAATCCTGAATGAAGTCCGGCCGCCTGAAATCCTAAACTGGTGAACACACCGGTTCCAATCATGTTCGCAATGACAATGGAAGTGGCAGTGAAAAAGCCAATATATTTTTTTGAATTCATTCGGGTACAGATAACGAAAGGATACTAATTTACAGAATTACGAATGGACTCAAATATTTTTGTATCCATTTGTAATTTCGCAAATCTGTAAATGATTAGTTATCTGTACCGATTAGTCGAACGATTGCGATGCGCGTGAAGAAAGTTCAATCATCTGCTGGTATTCTTCCGGAGAAAGGTCGTTGAAGAAATAATGAATGGGATTTACCTTCTCGCCATTTTTAATTACTTCGTAATGCACGTGCGGACCGGTGGAGCGGCCGGTGCTTCCCACATAGCCAATCAATTCTCCGCGCTTCACTTTTTGCCCGACATGCGCTGCCATGCGGCTCATGTGCCCGTACAAAGTTTTATATCCGAAACCGTGATTGATGATGACATGATTTCCGTATCCCTGCGCATCGGCATTTGCTTCTTCCACCACACCATCGCCTGTGGAATAAATTTCTGTTCCGGTGTTCGCAGTGAAATCAAGCCCCGGATGAAACTCGGAAGTTTTGTAAATGGGATCGGTTCTCCAGCCATAACCCGAAGGTTCATGTTTCAAATCTTTATTTGAAATTGGCTGAATGGCGGGAATCGAAGCGAGCATCTGCTCTTTGTTCTTCGCCATCTTCACCACTTCGTCAAATGATTTTGACTGGATGTAAAGTTGTTTTGAAAGTTGATCGAGTTTCTTTGTGCTCTCAACAACTAGTTTTGAATTTTCATAACCTTCCAATTCTTTGTATCTATCTACACCACCGAATCCTGCTTTGCGGATTTCATCGGCAATGGGATCAGCTTCAAAAATCATCCGGTAAATATTGTCATCGCGTTTTTGAATATCGCCTAACACAGTTTGAACTTGCCCGAGTTTTTTGTTGAGGATGTCATATTGATAGGTCATCCACTCAATTTCACGCTTCTGCATTTTTTCTTTGGGAGAATCGAAATAGGTGAAGGCGATGAAAACAGTTATGCCCGCAAACACAGTTCCAATGGCGAGATAAGAAAGTACGCGCAGAATAATTTTTCTCCAGCTGAATCCTACTTTTTCATAGGTCAGCGAGTGCGTATTAAATTTATACTTGATTTTAGACATCTTTCTTTATTTACTAATGTACGAATCTGTAAAAAGTATATGCAAAGGTAGATAAAAAATTTACTTTTGTCACACCGAGGAGATTATCAATTAACAGGATTGCCAACATATAACAATCGGTGTAATCTTGGAGTTAATATCGGTGTAATCAAATAAAATGAAATCGAGCAAAGTTAGAGAAAAGTTTTTAGAATATTTCCGGGGGAAAGACCACGAAATTGTTCCCTCCGCTCCGCTGGTGATTAAGAATGATCCCACGCTGATGTTCACCAACGCAGGCATGAATCAGTTCAAAGATTTATTTTTAGGAAATGCTCCCATAAAATTTCCGCGCGTTGCCGACACGCAAAAATGTTTGCGCGTTTCGGGCAAGCATAATGATTTGGAGGAAGTGGGTATTGACACCTATCATCACACGATGTTTGAAATGCTCGGCAACTGGAGTTTCGGAGATTATTTTAAGAAGGAAGCAATCAAATGGGCATACGAACTTCTCACGGGCGTTTATAAAATTTCTCCCGACAGAATGTATGTAACCGTTTTCGAAGGAAGTTCTGAGGAAAAAATTCCTTTAGACCAGGAAGCGTATGATAGCTGGAAAAATTATTTTCCTTCTTCACGAATACTAAACGGAAATAAAAAAGATAATTTCTGGGAGATGGGCGATACCGGACCATGCGGACCATGCTCTGAAATTCATGTTGACTTGCGCGATGACAAGGAAAGAAGTAAGGCAGATGGAAAAACGTTGGTGAACAAAGGAAATCCGCAGGTGATTGAAATCTGGAATTTGGTTTTCATCGAGTTCAATCGAAAAGCAGACGGCTCGCTCGAAAAACTTCCCGCGCGGCATGTGGATACCGGAATGGGATTCGAACGCTTGTGCATGGTTCTGCAGGGAAAAAAATCTACTTACGATACAGATGTTTTTCAACCCATCATTCGCAAAATCGAAGACCTCTGCGGCTTGCGCTACTCCGAACTCAAAACTCCCAACTCCGAACTAATTAACATTGGCATGCGTGTGATTGCTGATCACATTCGTGCGATTTCATTTGCGATTTCTGACGGGCAGCTTCCTTCCAACACCGGAGCCGGTTATGTGATAAGAAGAATTTTACGCAGGGCGGTTCGCTATGGTTATCAGTCGCTCGGAATCAAAGAGCCGTTTCTTTATCGTTTAGTTCCTGTGCTCGCAAATCAGATGGGAGATTTTTTTCCGGAAATAAATTCTCAGAAACTTTTTGTGGAAAAAGTAATCAAGGAAGAAGAAATTTCTTTCTTCCGCACGCTCGAACAGGGATTGAAAAAAATTGACAGTGTTTGCATATCAATTTCTAATTCGGGTAAAGAAAAAATTGTGGACGGAAAAACTATTTTTGAATTATACGATACTTATGGATTTCCGGTTGACCTCACTTCGCTTATCGCGCGGCAATATGGTTTGAGCATTGACGAAAAAGGTTTTGAAACGGAAATGGAAAAGCAGAAAGAGCGTTCAAGAAACGCAAATGTGATTGATACAGATGATTGGGTTGATGTGATAAGTGATGATACTTTTCATACAGGAGGATTTGTTGGTTATGATTCCTTGGAAACTCAAACCAGAATTATTAAATACAGAAAAGTTAAAAGTAAAGGCAAAGAACAATATCAAATTGTCCTCCACATGAATCCGTTTTATGCTGAGAGCGGAGGACAGGTTGGCGATACTGGAATCCTTGAATCAAGAGGAGAAAAAATAATTATTACTAATACAAAAAAAGAAAATGACTTATACATTCTAATTGCAGATAAAATGCCAACTGATGTTACAACATTGCTTATTGCTCGAGTTGACAAGCAAAAACGTTTGCTCACGATGAACAATCACACCGCTACGCATTTGCTTCATGCTTCGCTGAGAGAAATTTTAGGAAAGCACGTGGAACAGAAAGGTTCGCTTGTGAATGAGGAGCATTTACGCTTTGACTTTTCGCATTTTTCAAAAGTTACGGATGAAGAACTTGCAAAGATTGAAGCGCGCGTGAATGAAAAAATACGCGAGAATATTTCGCGCAATGTGGAAGTGATGGCGCTTGATAAAGCAAAACAATTGGGAGCAATGGCGCTCTTCGGAGAAAAATACGGAGATACTGTTCGCGTAGTAACATTTGATAAAAATTTTTCCATCGAACTCTGTGGAGGAACGCACGCGCTGAGCACCGGACAAATCGGTTATTTCAAAATTACTTCTGAGGGCGCGGTGGCTGCCGGCATCCGCAGGATTGAAGCGGTGACTGCGGTGAAGGCAGAAGAATTTATCAACCGCCAAATCGGAACGCTGAATCAGATTAAAGAACTGCTAAAAAATCCGAAAGATATTTTTAAAAGCATTGAGCAATTACAAAATGAAAATTCTGAACTGGCGCGGAAAGTTGAATCTGTTCTTCATGAAAAAGCAAAATTCGTTCAGGCAGAATTAATTTCTAAAGTGAAAAAGCAGAATGGAATTAATTTTATTACAGAAAAAATTGAACTCGATTCTTCCGAAGCAATTAAAACACTTTCCTTCGAACTGAAAAACAAAATAGAAAATCTTTTTCTCGTGCTTGGCGCGAACGTGAATGGCAAACCAAGTTTAACCGTAATGCTTTCCGATAATCTCGTGAAAGAAAAAAATCTTCATGCCGGAAACATTGTGAAGGAACTCGCTAAAGAAATTAACGGTGGCGGTGGCGGACAACCCTTCTACGCAACTGCAGGCGGAAACAATGCGGAGGGACTTGACAAAGCAATTAGCGCTGCTAAAAAATTTCTTTCGTAAACTATTTCACTCTTTTCTGCGAAGTGCCATTTCTGCTCTTCTGCACTTCTTCCAATCGCTTCTGTAATTTCTGCTGGAAAGAAGATTTTGGTTTTTCGGGTTTCTTCATGTGCTCGGCAATCTGCGCATGCAATTTTTTATCGTCCACCAGATATTTTCTGATTACCCACATCTGTAAAAAGCTGATTACGTTCGCAAGCGTGTAATAATAACTCAGCCCCGCAGAAAATTTATTGAGGAATGGAAGAAACATCACCGGCATAATGTACATCATGTATTTCATTCCGGGCATTTGCTGGTTTTGCGTGCTGCTCATCAGTTGGCTGTTCATCTGCGTATAAATTAAAGTGGTGATGGTGCAGAGCAGCGCCCACACGCTCACGTGGTCGCCATAAATAAAATCTATCACTGGCACATGCCCGAAATTCCAAATTGAATCGAACGAAGAAAAATCTTTCACCCACCAGAAACCGTGCTGGCGAAGTTCAATGGATGAAGGAAAAAACCGAACGAGCGCAATGAGAATGGGCATTTGCAGCAGTGCGGGAATGCATCCGGCAAGCGGGCTCACGCCTGCTTTTCTATAGAGCGCCATGGTTGCCTGCTGCTTTTTCATCGGGTCATCCTTGCCGAATTTTTTGTTTATCTCGTCAATTTCCGGTTTCAGAACTTTCATTTTTGCAGACGACACATAGGTTTTATAGGCAACCGGGAAAAGAAGAATTTTGAAAACTAAAGTAAGAGCGAGAATAATGAGCGCGTAACTCACATGAATCCCTTCAAGGAAATTAAAAATCGGAATTACCAGAAAACGATTTACCCAACCAAAAACTCCCCATCCCAGAGGAATCTGCCGCTCGAGTTCGAGCCCTTCAAATTGTTTCAGCGTTTGATAATGATTCGGTCCGAAATAAAATTTCATTCCGAAACTTTCATTCGGCTTGTGCGAATAAGGAATGGTGAGGTTTGCAGAAAAATCTTTTATATATTTCTCAGAAGTTTTTTCATTGCGCGAAGTCACATCCGCGCCCGACTTGTCAAAAAAATCGTCTGCGATAATCACCGAAGTAAAAAATTGCTGCTTGAACGCCACCCATTTTGTTTTTGCAGAAAGATTTTTTGTTTCGTCTTTCATCTCGCTGATGTAATCCGGGTCTTCATCCAGATATTTAAAATAAACTGTGGAAGCCGCCTGCTGATTTTTCAGGGTTTGTTCCTGCGAAGGAATTTTCATCGCCCAGTTCAAACTGAACTCATTCAGGTTGGAAGCCACCACATCCTGCATGCCGACAATATTTAATTTGCAACCGAGCAGGTAAGAATTTCCTGCGAGCGAGTATTCGTATTCAATATATTTTGCCTTGTCATTGTTTGCATACAAGCGCATGGAAATTTTTTTCGTTTCGCCTTCTTTCACTTCAAATGAAGTTCCGGTTGGCTGAAAAAATAAATCTAGCGTGTTGATGGTGCGGTTATGTTCGGTGTCGAATAAAATTCCGAAGGAAGAAGAATCCTTGTCAAATAATTCCAGCGCGGTGGAATCGAAGCGAAAATATTTTTTCAGAAGCACGGAAGAAATTCTTCCGCCTTTCTTTGAAATGGTTGCTTTGAGTTTTTCATTTTCAATTGTGAAAAATTGGTTCGAGTCATTTGCCGCAGAAGAAAAAACATCATACTTGTTTGCAAGGGCAGAATCAGAAATGGTTGATGGTTGATGGCTGATGGCTGATGTATCCTTGCCAACCGCCAACTGCCGACTGCCGACTGTATCTTGTGCCTTCTGCTTCTGAACCAACTCCAGCGAATCTTTTGTGTGCTTTTGTTTTTCTATTTGTTCCTTCGTTGGCGCGGCATACCACATCCATGCGAACATAATGGCGCAAATCAAACTGATGCCGATAAGAGTGTTTCTGTCTAAGCCCATTTTTATTAAAGACGAATTATACTTCCTGAAATTTTAGGATGGCAAAGATACTATTATATAGCAGTAAAAAAGGAATGCAGCGAAGCAAAGACAACTAAAATTTTTACTGCTTGAATCCAACCAGAATGGAAACACAGCCGCTGGGCACCAAGCCGGATGGGGCATCCGAATCGGGAACCATTACTTCGATGGTAAGCTGCTGGGTGGACTCAACCGAAAAATCCCAGTAATCTGATTTTCCCTGGTCTTTACTGCTGAAGAGTTGGGTTTTGCTTGCATCTTTCATTACAAACCAAACATCACCGAGCGTTTCCTGCGCGCCTACCATGATGCGGTAGGTTTGCCCGGAATAAAATGTGAGCGTAAGTTCAGCGTGGTCGCCTGAGAGAAGGACCGAACTGTTTATTTGCCCGTTGTGAATGAAAGGCGTTAGTTTTGGAATTTGTTTTTTCACAAATCCTTTACACTGTGCAAACCCTTCGACTTCGCTCAGGGTGACAAAGAGAAGCGCAGCAGCGCAAATCAAAATTATTCTTTTGGAGTTGAAAATATTTTTCATGCGATATTTAGTTTTTACCGGTAATGATTTTGTTTCTGATTTCAGCGGATTTGACAGTGAGTTTGTCCACCATATCAGGAGAAATTGAATAAGAAATTTTTCCTCCGATAGTAGTTACTTTGGTGGAAGGATTTGTTTTTACATCTGAGTTGGTTTTTGTTTCCATCTTCACCATATCAAAAATTTCTTTGAGCGATTTTACATCGGGCAGCACCGAAGCCACTCCTGCATCTTTTTCGTAGGTGCTGAGCAGTCCTACCACATTATCCATCGTTCCTTTTTGTTCTGCAATGCGGGTAACAATGTCCTGCGGATTTTTTGAGGTCTTCGCAAGCTGCGTTCCCAGATAAAGCGCTTCAATGAATCCGCCCGCAATTACAAGTGCAGAAGAACTTTCGCGCTGGCTTTCTTTCAGCATTTCATCGGTAGTCATGTAAGAACCGGAAATAATAGTCAGCAGCGAATCTTTTTTTCCTGAGTTTGCCTGCACGCGCTCAACGGTTTTTTCGTCAAACGCATTTCCTACTCCAAGCGACTCGGCAAGTTTGCGCGTGGCGGCAAGATAGAGAATGGATTCCTGCGTATTGTCATCAAACACGCTGGTATAACTCAGGTCAGCGCCATACACGCCAAGGTTCAGCGCCTTGCTCGTGTTGCTCATGTATTTTCCCGCATCGTTCGGATTGTTGAGCAAATCCTTATTATACTTTGCTCCGGCTTTCTGAATTAACTGCGCAAGTTCAATGGGGGAAGGAATGGCGTAAAAAATATTTTGCGCCTTGCTGGTGGTTTTGGTCATTCCTCCTGTGCTGCCCACGTCAGAGGTGTCGGTTTCTTCGCCTTCACCTTTTCCTTCGTTGCCTCCGCAACTGCTGAAGAAAGGAGAAAGAAAAGAAATTAAAATGCCGCCAAGAAATAATTTTTTCAAAACTTTCATGATGATTTGGTTAAATGAATAAAAGGTTTTTCATTGGAATTGCCAAAGATAAAAAAATATTCTATCAGCCAACTTGTTGATTATTTCTAATGGGCTGAGAGCCAGTCGGAGCCGGTGCCTGCTTCCACTTCAATGGGAACGGAAAGTTTCAGAGCATGTTTCATTTTGTCTTCCACGAGGGGTTTCACGTCTTCAATTTCATCTTTGTGAACATCAAAAACCAATTCATCGTGCACCTGCAAAATCATTTTCGATTTGAATTTTTTCTTTTGGAATTCTTTCTGGATGTTTATCATTGCAATCTTAATCATATCCGCAGCGCTGCCTTGAATAGGCGCGTTAATGGCATTGCGCTCCGCAAATCCGCGAACGGTGTGGTTGCTTGAATTAATGTCGCGTAAATATCTTCTTCTTCCTAAAATAGTTTCCACGTATCCTTTTTCTTTAGCGAGTTCAATGCTTTTATTCATGTACTCTTTTATTTTCGGATACTGCGCAAAATAAGTATCAATAATTCCTTTTGCTTCCGTGCGCGGAATATTCAGCCGCTGCGCCAATCCGAAAGCAGAAATTCCATAGATGATTCCGAAGTTCACCATCTTGGCATTGCGTCTCATATCTGAATTTACATTATCAATGGGAACATTATAAACTTTTGACGCGGTTGCCGAGTGAATATCGTTTCCGCTTTTGAACGCTTCAATCATATTTTCATCTTCGCTCAGCGCGGCAATCACGCGAAGTTCCACCTGCGAATAATCAGCAGAGAGCAAAGTGAAATTATTATTTCGCGGAACAAACGCTTTGCGGATTTCTCTTCCGCGTTCGGTGCGGATGGGAATGTTCTGAAGATTGGGATTGTCGGAACTTAATCTTCCGGTCACTGCCACAATTTGACTATATGTTGTATGAACTCTTCCCGTTCTTGGATTCACCAGTTCCGGAAGTGTATCCACATAGGTGTTTTTCAGTTTCTGCAGTTCGCGGTAATCAAGAATTTTATCTATGATAGGATGAGTGCCTTTTAATTTTTCCAGGATGTCTTCACTGGTTGCATGCTGGCCGGTTTTTGTTTTTTTGCTTTTCTCTGCAATCTTCAATTCTTCAAAAAGAATTTCCCCCACTTGCTTCGGAGAAGAAATATTAAATTCTTTTCCGGCAAGGGAATAAATTTCTTTTTCTGATTTCACAATATCATTTGCAAGTACGGATGATAATTCTTTCAGCGCGCTGATATCTATTTTTACTCCTTCCGATTCCATAGCGGACAGAACGGGAACGAGCGGCATCTCCACTTCCTCGAAAAGTTTTTTTGTTTCCGTTTCTTTCAGCATCGGCATAAATTTTTCTCCAAGCTGAAGAGTGATGTCTGCATCTTCCGCAGCGTATTCGCAAATTTGTTCTGTCGGAACAGCACGCATGCTGAGTTGCCCTTTCCCTTTTTTTCCTATGAGCGTTTCAATGGAAACGGGAGAATAGTGCAAATAGGTTTCGGCAAGAATGTTCATGTTGTGGCGCATGTCGGGCTGAATGAGGTAATGCGCTATCATCGTGTCGAAAAGTTTTCCTTTTATCTCTATGTCGTACCATTTCAGTACGGACATATCGTATTTAATATTCTGCCCGGACTTTTCTATTTTTTCATTTTCAAAAATTTCTTTGAACTCATTTACTATTGCTTGCGCTTCATTGTAATTTTCAGGAACCGGAATGTAATATGCTTCTGTCGGTTTGAATGAAAAAGATATTCCCACCAGTTCCACGTTGTGCGCATCTGTTCCGGTTGTTTCCGTATCAAAGCAAATAGATTTTTGTCTGGATAATTCCGCTATGAGTTTTTTTCTTTTCTCTTTGGTGTCAACCAAATGATACGTGTGCGGAATATCTTTTATCGTGGATAATATTTTTGTTGGCTCTTCGGTGAGAATTGTAGTAGTTGTTTCCGTTTTTATTTCTGAAACAACCGTTGTGCCGTTGGTTTTAGCTATAGAAACAGAGGATGTTTGCGCAACAAAAGTTTCTCCCAAAACTCTTTTCGCGATAGTGCGGAATTCAAGTTCATTAAAAATTTCGGAAAGCATTTCTTTATTTGGAGAAGAAATTATTAAATCCTCTTCATCCCATTTCACAGGAACTTCGCAATGAATGGTGGCGAGTTGTTTGGATAGCAATGCCTGCTGAGAAAAGTTCCTCACATTTTCCTGGAGTTTCCCTTTCAGCTTATCGGCATTTTTTATTACACCTTCCACGCTTCCGAATTCATTCACCAGTTTGATGGCGGTTTTTTCTCCCACGCCCGGAACTCCGGGAATATTATCTGCCGAATCGCCCATCAAACCTAAAATATCTTTCACCTGCGCCACATTTTTTATTTCCCATCGCTTGAGAATATCTTCTTCGCGCAACGTGGTCCAGCCGCTTTTGAATGCGGGCGGACGGAACATAAAAGTTTTATCACTCACCAGCTGTCCGAAATCTTTATCGGAAGTAACCATGTATGTTTCGTAGCCGTGTTTCTCCGCTTTTTTTGCAAGCGTGCCGATGACATCGTCCGCTTCAAACCCGTCACATTCCAGAACAGGAATTCCAAATCCTTCAAGAATTTTTTTTATGTACGGAACAGATGCAATAATATCTTCCGGTGTTGCCTGGCGGTGCGCTTTATATTCGGAATAGACAGTTTCACGTTCGGTTGGTGCATGCGTATCGAAAGCAACGGCAATGTGCGTGGGCTTTTCTTTATTCAGAAGCTCCAGCAAAATATTTGTGAAGCCAAAAATTGCGGATGTGTTTTGTCCTTTGGAAGTGACACGCGGAGATTTTACCAACGCATAATACGCGCGGTAGATGAGCGCCATTGCATCTAATAAAAAAAGTTTCTTGTTCATGAATTGTTATATGATTCTAATATACGAATTGTACTAATGATACAAATAAAACAAATGATACTAATAATGGAGGGAAGAAAAAGTTTTATGGATGTGCTTTGCGAGAATGTCAAACTCGATATTCACTTCATTGCCGACTTTCAGCGATTTGAAATTAGTGTGAGAAAAAGTGTGAGGGATGATGGCAACGGAAAAAGACAATGGTTTATGTTGAATGGTTGATGGTGGATGGTTAACAGCCACAACAGTTAATGAAACTCCGTTAATGCAAATGCTTCCTTTGTCAATAATTAAACTTTTGAATTTTGAATTTTGAATTTTGAATTGAAATAGCCAACTTCCTTTCTCTTTCTTAATTGATTTAACTTTCGCTGTTGTATCCACATGCCCCTGCACAAAATGCCCATCCACCCTGTCGCCAACTTTCAGCGGACGTTCTAAATTTATTTCATCGCCAACTTTTAATTTTCCGAGATTGGTTCTGGAGAGAGTTTCTTTTATTGCAGTAACCGAATAAATTCCCCTCTCCTTTTTAAGGAGAGAGGTTGGGGGTGAGGTCACGGTCAGGCACACTCCATTATGCGCCACGCTTTGTCCTTCTTTCAATTCATTTGCGAAAGAAGATTCAACGATGAACGTACTGTTTCCTTTTTCTTTTTTTATGGAAACAATTTTTCCAGGCGCTTCAATGATTCCTGTAAACATGCGTGACGAATGTACAAAAGAATTGCGCGGGGCTTCTTACTCGTGGCTCAGGATGGTAACATTTCCTTTCAGCGCGCGCGGAACAATTCCTTCGAGGCGGATGTCATTCACAATGCAGATGTAATAATACACGCCATCGGAGCAAAGTTTGTTTGTCTGCGAACTTTTTCCGTTCCACATGATTTCCGCGTCAGTGGTGTGGAATACTTCCGTGCCCCAGCGGTTGTAAATGCGGATGTCAATATCCTTTACATATTTATACGGATGCAGCGGAGTGAAATAATCGTTGGAGCCGTCCGCGTTGGGCGTGAACACATTCGGCAACTCGTAGTACGGGCAATTATCCACGCACACCACATTGCTGAACGCGCTTTGGTTTCCGAAGGAATCAACGGCAGTAACCGCATAGCATCCGGCAATGGAATTTAAACTATCGTGAAGGAAAGAAGTGATGCTGATGGTATGAATGGTATCGAGCACGGAATACTCTCCGTTCTGAACAGGCGTATAATAAATGATATAATAGATTGCATCGTTGCTGCAGGAGTTGTTCGGGTTGGTCCAGGTTAAAAGATTTTGCTGGAGAATGCAACTGGAATCAATGGCGAGCGCGGGCGGGCAGGGCGGAGTTTTATCTATTGCCGCGCAGCAAAGTTCCTGTGACCAATTAATCAATGGCGATGGAAGCGATGGGTCGGCATACGCGCCCGTGCTCCTCACTTTATAACAGTAAACGGTATCGTTGGCAAGTCCGGTGTCGGTAAAAGTTTGCAGCGTGGTAGTAGTGGCAATGGAATCCCAGTTGCCGGTGAAATGATTTTTGCGGAACACATCGTATTGTGAATTGAGCCACGGCACCTGCTCGTTCCATGTAATTTGAATTTGATTATCGCTGGGATTGCAGGAAAGAAAAACCGAAGATGCTTTCTGCGCCTGGCATGGGTTGGTAGTAGTTCCATAATGAAAATCCACACGGTAAGTATATCCCGAAGCGGAAGTGCCAAGCGGGGTGTCGGTATAAGTGGTGTCAAGCGCGGCAAAAGAATTATTGGTGAAAGAAGCAATGAGAGCGGAAGGCGTGCAGTTGCCTGCGCAGCGGTATAAATTAATGGTGAATGGCGGGCCATTAAGCGTATCAATTCCTCCGAGCGCAGTATCGGTGAGCGGCTTCAGCCATTTAATAAACATGCTTCCGTTTGCTCCTGTGCTTATCACGCTCACGTTAGTCATAATCGGAACATCCCGCCTGAGTTCGTTGCAGGCAGGAGCCGAAGCATAACTTTCTGCGCCATCGCTGTAATAGGCAACCACACGGTAGGCGTAAATAATTCCATGCGTGAGCCCGTTCCCGTTGTTGTTGTCGGTGTAAGAAGTAATGCTCTTGCCCACGGTGGCAATGAGCGAATAGCCCCACGCTGCCGGAACGCTCGTTTGGCAATAGCCGGGCACGTTGGAATCGCAGCCAATGGCGCGGTAAATTTTATATCCCTTAAAAACATTGCCGGTGGTTTGGCTGCAGAGGGCGGCATCCCATTTCAAATTCATTTCGGAGCAATGAGGGGAAGCGGAAAGGTTTTTCGGAGCGGGCGCAATCACGGTTATGTTAAACGATGCGAACGCAGAAAGAGGCATGGGCGGACTATCGGGCAGCCCGTCATCGGTGGTTTTGAGCGTAACGGTATAGGGAGAACTTCTCACTTCTTTGCAATCGGGTTTCCAGGAGAAAGTGCCGGTGGCAACAGGCGTATTCAATCCCGTAACTGAAAAAGTGGCTGCGGGAGTGAGCGTGAAGGGGTTTCCGGCAGCCGTAAAAAGCGTTATGTTGTGTCCATCGGGGTCGGTGGCGGTAACGGTGAGCGTGAGAGAGGTGTTGGCTTCAATGCAGGTATCGTGCGCTGAAATCACAGGCGGGTCGTTGGCGCAATCGCAAACGGTTACCTGCATATCTCTGCGCACGGTGCCTGCGAGCGCATAACTTCCGTCCCCAATTTTTCTCCACTGCTCAATGTCAATGGCAAAGTTCCATTCATCGCAATCGGGGTCGTTTTGCGGAAAGGGAGGAACATTCCAGATAAAATCTCCGGTAAGCGCATTCACCGAAACACCGGAAGGAAGCCAGTAGCCGGAAATGGGCAGGTTGGCATCTTCGTAGCACACTCCGAGTTTATAGGATAAACTATCATTGTCAGGGTCTACTGCGCCCGGGTTGTGAATGAATAATTTTCCTGCGCAGGCGCGGTCAATGGGGCAGTAGTTGAGAACGGGCGATGAGTTGCAGCCGATGAAAGGATTTATGATTAACGTATCCTGTATGCTGAAAGGGGTTTTTACCTGATTGCCGGGAATATTTATGATGCCGTTGTTGCGGTTGGGGTCGGTCATGGAAATAATATAAGCACCAGGACCGGGATACGTATGCGTAATGGTGTAAACATTTTTTTTCACATCAATGCTTTGCAGGTTCACCCCGCAGGCAGTTGACCATTCGCCCATGTGATGCGTGGAGCAGGGATTGCCATTGCCACCGCAATTTGCTGTCCAGGGGTCGGAAGTGGGGTCGCCCGGTTCATAGTTGGCGCGGCAAACGGTATAGTGTGCGGTATCGTCTCCAAAGTTAATCATGAGAGAGCAGCGGTCTGCCGCGTTGCTGCTGCCTTTGGTGTAGGTGGTGATGGTGATGGAATACGTGAGCCCGCCAAGGCAGGTATAGGTGATTTCTCCTGCGCGCTCATGCGTTGCATGAGAGAAGAAAGGGAAAAGAATTAAAAGTATGAGCGCTGTTTTTTTCATTGCTTACTGCTGCACCAGAAACTTTCCCGAGAAAATATTTTTTCCGCGTGAATATGCCTTTAACAAATATATGCCATATTTTTCACGAGCAAAGAATAATGCAACAAAAATAGTGCTAATTCAATGAAGCGCCAAGCAATAATTGAAAAATATTTCTTTTACTCCGCCTTCATTTCGTGCCGGTGAGGTTTAACTTCGAAGCATAACTCTGAATTTTCTTGTGCAAATTCTTAACCCAAACAATGCGCGCGCCTTTTTTATGAGGCACAAAATCCTTTTTCTTTTTATGCGTTTGTTTGGTTGCTTTTTTCTTTACTCTCATGGCAGTAATATCAGTAATCATATTGTTGCAAACGCTGTCCCAAAGATGAAAATTGCTGTTTTTAGCGCGAAAATCGGCATAGTGGATATTCACAGAACATTTTGAAGGTCTTCAAATACTATTTGTAGCGCTGCAAATATTATTTGGAGAACTCACCGATTATTTTGAAGTACCGCAAAATATATTTGAAGTACTGCAAACTTATTCTGAAGCGCTGCAAATACTATTTGCAGTACTCACCGATTATTCTGAAGAACTGCAAACTATATTCGAAGCGCTGCAAACTTATTTTGAAGCACTGCAAATAAATTGGTAAGTGCGGTAACTGCCGCGGTTGGCGCGGTAATTATCAATTGCCGCGCGAAGCAAATCTTATTCGGAAGCGCTGATAATAATTTTCTTTGTACTGATTCCCTGCTCCGTTGCCACTTTCAGGAAATAAATTCCGCTCGCTACGCTCAGGTTTACGGTTTCCTGTTTCCGGTTAACGGTTAACGAATACACTTTTTCTCCAAACACATTATAAATCTCTATCCTCTCAATATTCAGATTTAAACTTTGAACCGTGAACTTTCCCTCAGCAGGGTTGGGATAAATTTCAATATTCTCTTTTGCCTCCATTGCATAAACACTTGTTAAAGGACCCACAGTAAGAACAACTGTGTCGGTTAAAACGGGCGCGTTAAAATCAAACACAATGGCTGCGTGGTTTTTAATTTTTGTTCCGCCCGGATTATTCGGCTTCTGAAGAATCTGAAACTTAATAAAGCCATGACTTGCCAGTTCATTGGTGGTGCTGTCGGGAAGATTAATATTGCTGAATGTCCATGCCGCCACTCCATTTCCGAACGATTGAAAGATGTACGGATGGCTGCTTATTCCGCTGATAATGGATGCAGCATTCAAATGTGTATCTATTGTATCATACACCACAATATTCCATGCAGTATCATTTCCCGTATTCTGAAACCCGATGGTGTAAAACACCGTGTCCGTTTTAAGAATGGTTGCCGTGGTAATTGCAACTTTGTTGGTAGTGGTGGTTGCCAACTTCTCATTCGGGTCACTCGAACCTATGATGGTATGCACATCTTCCGAATTATTATTTGTCAAATCGCAATCGCCTGCGTAAGGAGTTGTTTGCGCATGAACGGTGAGTGTATCTCCAAGCGTTGAATTGCACGAAACCGAATCAGTAACCGTAAAAGAAACCAGTTGGCCGGCTGCCATGGTTCCAAGATTCCATGTGTAAAGTGTTCCGGAAAAACTGCTCCACGGAAGCGTGCTGCTGAGCGGAATAATCCTGCCAAGCGGGTTGTCAAAATCTATGGTAAGCACAGCGCCTGCTACATTTATTGTTCCATAATTTGCGCATTGCACAGCATACTTATTCTTCAAACATCTTCGCTGAGAAGTTGTGGCAATATTCACACCCAAATCGGCACAGGAAACAGTCGGCTGCATTCCAAAGTTTAAACCATTAACGAAGTTTAATACATTCACAGAAGCCGAATAATAAGAAGGGGAAACAGGGCAGTTCTGAGACCAGTAATTTTTAGGAACCAAACTTATCGTATAATTCCCGGGAGAAACTGCAATGCTGTAATCGCCATTGGAATTAGTGGAGCCGGAATAAATAATTTGCGAAGAAGTTTCCTGCGCCTGCACCGTCCAGTTGCCAAGCGGATTATCACCGGGGTCTTTTATGCAGTTGGCATTGGCATCGGAAAAGGCAGCACCTTGAAGATAATTACATGCGCCAATTTTTACCATGCTGCAAAACGTGCAGGTATCATTATAACTTGCCCTGATGGCAGAAAGGCAAACCGAATAAGTGCCGTTACCCGTAATGTAAGTATGAACAGGCCATTGACCTGTTCCTGTATTTCCATCCCCAAAGTTCCAAAGCCATTGAGAAACCGGGTACGAACAATATGCATTAAAATAAATTGTGTTTGGCTGCAATGAATCTATGCCATAATTAAAGTTAAGCGAACAAGGCGGATTGCTCCCACCGGTAATCACAATAGTGTTGCAATCTGTTTTTCCGCATCCACCGGAACTATCCCAATACGTCAGGCAGGCGGAATAAGTTCCATTGTATTGATACGTATGCACAGGATTCTGAACCGAAGAATTATTGCCATCGCCAAACTGCCAATCATAATTAGGAATGCTTGCTCCCGAACACGTGCCGGTAAATGAAACTGTAGTCACATTAGTGGTATGCGTAACCGCCACATTCAGTTTTTGCGCGCAGGGAGTAGAGTTAATGGTATCGCAGAAAGAACACGTGTCGCCCGAAATAGTTACCGTGCTGAGGCAAACGGAATACGTGGCGTTAACAGAATAGGAGTGAGAGGGGCTCTGCAGCGTGGACGTATTTCCATCGCCAAAGTTCCAGAACCAACTCACGCTGTAAGACGAATTGTTATAGAAATAAACATAGGGCTGCACAGAGTCAACATTGGCAGTAAAGGTGGCATTGCACGGAGCATGCGGGGCATTTACAATCTGCACCGTATCGCAAACGGTGCTGTTGCAGGTCTGCGGAAAAGAATCGGAAATGGTTAAACAAACTGTATAAGTGGTGGCGTATTGATACGTGTGTGGCGCAGGATTGCCGGAGTTATCATAATAGCCATCGCCAAACGTCCACAAATGCCCGATGGAAGTGCTGTAAGTAGAAGCATCGGTAACTGAAACCGTGGCGGCATTCACCGTATGCGTATAAGCCGCCTGGCATTGCGCAAAAGAAATGCAGCGCGCAAGGATTAATAAAGATAAGGCGAAAAGAAAGCGTAAAGAATTTTTCATGTGAAGTTTTGGTTTAGAATATTTTTCAAAGTAACAAAAAATTATTCACGCAGGCAATGATAATCGTCATTGAATCTTGCCCGTTCATTAACCGGAGTAAATAAAAAATAGGTAGAATCTTTTCTTTTAAGAAATCGGTGTAATCTCAGTATGCTCAGTAAATCTTAATCGTCTTGCTCACCTGGTGCCCGGCTTCAAGTTTCACTAATCCGCCACCGCTGTTTAATCCCAGCACGGCAGGAGGCGTAACATCTGCCTGCAGAATGGCAGGAAGTTTAAAGGTAAAATTAGCAGTGCCTGAAGCATCGGTAGCGCCCGTTTGGTCTTGTATCTGCAAGTTTCCGTTGGTGCCTGGCGGAGGATACATGTGTATGGTTGCGCCCGGCACAGGAACCGAAGTGGTTCCGTTAACAATATTTATCACCACATCGCAGTCCTTGTTCTTCTTGCACGAAACAATAACCACTGCAGTAATGGAAGCGCAACAAACAAAGGCAAAAAATAATTTATGGAAAATGTTTTTCATCGTTCCAAGGATTAAAGCACGGCAAAGGTAAATATTAGTTGCAATTAACCAAAAATAAATAAATGGCCGCCCCCCGCCCTGAAAGGAGCTGTTTTTTTTTTCAAGATAAGATTGTTAACAGGAGAAATTTTATGAATGGTTAAATGGCTGGATGGTTATATGGTTGAGCCATGTAGCCATATAACAATTTAACCATCTTTCAGTAATTCACCGCCTGCTCTTCAATTTCCGCGGGAAGTTTTCGGAATTCATATTGCTGATTTCGTAACTGCGGAATAAATCCTGCTTCGCGGATGGCATCCTGAATTGTTTTATACGTGAAGCGGTGCGGAGCGCCTGCCGCGCTCACCACATTTTCTTCGAGCATGATGCTGCCGAAATCATTCGCGCCCGCGTGCAGGCAGAGTTGCGCAATTTCTTTTCCCACCGTGAGCCAGCTCGCCTGAATGTTGTGGATGTTCGGCAGCATAATGCGGCTCAGTGCAATCATGCGGATGTATTCTTCGCCTGTGGTTAAATTTTTTACTCCGCGCACTTCGGCAAGCAATGTATCCACATCCTGAAACGTCCACGGAATGAAAGCGAGAAAACCTTTTGCGTGTTTTGGTTTTTCGTTTTGCACTTCTCTGAGCCAAACCAGATGTTCGAAGCGCTCGTAAATAGTTTCCACATGCCCGAACATCATGGTGGCGGAAGTGGTAATATTTAATTTATGTGCCGCACGCATCACATCGAGCCATTCTTTTCCTCCGCACTTGCCGTTGGAAATCAACCTGCGCACGCGGTCGTTTAATATTTCTGCTCCTGCTCCGGGAAGAGAATCCAATCCGGCATCCACGAGCGCTTTCAACACTTCGGTGTGAGTAGATTTTTCCAGTTTGGTAATGTGCGCCACTTCGGGCGGACCGAGCGAATGCAATTTCAACTGCGGGTATAATTTTTTCAGCGAGGAAAATAAACCGGTATAAAATTTTAATCCGAGTTCAGGATGATGCCCGCCCTGCAGCAGCAACTGGTCGCCACCCCAGCGAAAGGTTTCTTCAATTTTCTTTTTGTAAGTTTCAATATCTGTAATATAACTTTCGGGATGGCCCGGAATGCGGTAGAAGTTGCAGAACTTGCAGTTGGCAATGCACACGTTGGTGGTGTTCACATTGCGGTCAATCTGCCAGGTAACAATATGCTCGCTTCCCTGCTTCTGAATTTTTCGCAGTTCATTCGCCACGTACATGAGTTCGGAAAGAGGCGCGATCTCAAAAAGAAAAACTCCTTCTTCAATGGAAAGAAAATCAAAGTTCAATGCGCGTTTCAGTAAAGAATCAATATTCATTTTTTATATACATTTACCTTCTCTCAAAAATAAGAATTATATGACCTCCATTAAAAAATCACCCGCGCCTTCTGAAAATGAAAATGTAGTGGCGCTATGCAAAAAGAATTCCAACTTTTCTTCCTTCGGGCTTTCACCGGCAGAAATTTCCTACGTGAAAAATGAATTTGAGAAGAAGGATAAAAAAATGGTGGTGCTCAATCAACTCAGGCGCATAATTATTCTTCAACTGCTGGAGAAAAAAGCAAAAGAACACCAAACCCTCGAAGCGCTGCGCAAAGCGGGAGATAAGATTTCTTCTTACCTGAACGAAAACAAAAAAGAAGCAGTGGTGATTGCAGATGGAGTGAACGATGGCAAAGCAACGCTCGCACTTGCCGAAGGAATTGCGCTGGGCAATTATCAGTTCATTAAATACAAAACCAAAGAAGTTGAAAAGGAAAAACATTCGCTTGCAACCATTTTCATCCATTCGAAAAAAGTTTCTCTGAAAGATATTGAGCAGTTGCAAATAGTGCTGGATTCGGTAATGGAAGCGCGCTCGCTGGTGAACGAACCCGTGAGCACGCTCAATGCAAATGCGCTTGCCAAAGAATTTCAGCGCCTCGGCAAAGAAGCGGGATTCAAAGTAACCGTGTTCGAGAAAACAAAAATAGAAGCGCACCGCATGGGCGGATTGCTCGCGGTGAACCAGGGAAGCATTGACCCGCCCACCTTCACCATCATGGAATGGAAACCCGCGCGCGTGAAAAATAAAAAACCCGTTGTGCTCGTGGGAAAAGGAGTAGTGTACGATACAGGCGGATTAAGTTTGAAGCCCACGCCCAACTCGATGGATTACATGAAGTGCGACATGGCGGGTTCTGCCGCGGTGGGCTGCACTATGTACGCCATTGCAAAAGCAAAACTTCCCGTGCACGTGATTGGATTGGTTCCCGCAACGGATAATCGTCCCGGAGGAAATGCATACGCACCGGGCGATATAATAAATATGTATGACGGGCAAAAAGTGGAAATGCTCAATGCTGATGCCGAAGGCAGAATGATTCTTGCCGATGCGCTCGCGTGGGCGAAGCAATATAATCCTGAATTAGTGATTGACCTTGCCACGCTCACAGGCGCTGCTGCTGCGGCTGTCGGAACTTTTGGAATGGTGGCAATGGGCACCGCCAGCGAAGCGCAGAAAAATAAACTGAAGGCAAGCGGAAATAACGTGCATGAGCGCCTGGCGGAATTTCCCTTCTGGGAAGAATACGATGACCTTATTAAATCTGACATTGCCGATATGAAAAACATTGGAGGACCGCACGGAGGAGCGATTACTGCCGGAAAATTTCTCGCGCGCTTCACTTCTTATCCGTGGATTCATTTAGATATTGCCGGTCCTGCTTTTCTTCCCTCGAGAGATTCTTACAGGGGAAAAGGCGGAACAGGAACGGGAGTGAGGTTGCTGTTTGACTTCCTGAAGAATTATTGAGTGAGAGAGTTGATGAGTTATTGAGTTTAACAACAAATACAGAATACATGACAAATGCTGAGTTTGCCGAATATTTTAAAAATCGGACAAAAAAATTTGCGTTAAACATCATTAAAAATTTTCAGAAACTTCCTAAAACAGATGAGGCAAGGATAATAGGGAAACAATTATTAAGATCAGCTACTTCGACTGCGGCAAATTACAGAGCGGTATGTCGTGCAAGGTCTGACGCAGAATTTTTTTCTAAGCTTAGCATTGTTGTGGAAGAAGCAGATGAATCTGTTTTTTGGTTAGAAATATTATTAGAATCAGAAATAATTATTGATTCGGAAATATCAAATACTAAGTCTTTATTAAAAGAAGCAAATGAAATTTTATCGGTTGTTTCTTCATCCCGAAAAACCATGAGAAACGGATAATTGCCTTTAACTCTTTAACTCAACCACTCATCAACTCATTAACTTAAAATGTCAGAAAAAATAAAAGTAGGCATCACGCAAGGCGACACGAATGGAATCGGGCTGGAAGTGATTATCAAAACTTTTTCTGATTCCGCCATGCTTGAAATGTGCACGCCTGTGCTTTTCAGTTCGCAGAAAACATTTTCATATCACCGGAAAGCGCTTAATACCGAAATGCGTTTCAACCCCATTCGCAATATCGAGCAAGCCGCGCATAAACAATTCAACATATATAATGTATACGAAGAAGAAATAAATATTGAATTCGGAAAATCTACGGAGACAGCCGGCAAGTATGCGCTTAAATCCATTGAAGCCGCCTGCGAAGCATTGGAGCAAAAAAAAATTGATGTGCTCGTTACTGCTCCCATTAACAAGCACAACATTCAATCGGAAAATTTTCAGTTCAAGGGGCACACCGAGTATCTGGAGATGCGCTTCAAATCAAATGCGCTTATGCTGATGTGCGCAGATAAAGTGAGAGTGGGAGTTGTAACCGGTCATGTTCCGCTTGCAAATGTTTCCGCCATTATCAGTGAAGAAAAGATTTTGCAGAAAATAAAAATCATGAACAAAACCCTCGTTGAAGATTTCGGAATTCGCAAACCGAAAATAGCGGTGCTCGGATTGAATCCTCATGCAGGCGATAACGGAACAATCGGTGGAGAAGAAAATGCGGTGATTGTTCCCGCCATTGCAAAAGCGAAAAATGAAAACCTCACTGTGCTCGGTCCGTATTCTGCCGATGGATTTTTCGGAAGCGGCATGCAGCATAAATTTAGCGCGGTGCTCGCCATGTACCACGACCAGGGGCTTGTTCCGTTCAAAGCACTGGCGTTTGATTCGGGAGTGAATTATACCGCAGGGCTTTCCATCATCCGCACTTCTCCCGACCATGGCGTGGGATATGATATTGCAGGAAAAAACCTTGCATATGAATCTTCTTTCCGCTCTGCCGTTTATCTTGCCTGCGATATTTTCAGAACGCGCAACGGATGGAAACAAATGACCGCTAATCCGCTGAAGCATTACGCGCAGAGCGAGCGGGAATAATTTTTATTTATCTGAAAACCTTTTAACATTTCTACCTTATTATAATGTATTCCTCAGAGCTTCCATGAGAAAATTTCTCAGCACTTAAGATACTTCGAATGGAAACCAATTGTAATGAGAATCAAATAAACAAGGCAAAATGTTCGACCAATGCCTAAAAAACTTCGACTAATACTTGACTTTTGGCGATTAATGTTGTTCCTTTGTTCTTGAGTTCATAGAAATTCTCTTTCACGTTCTTAATTTACTGCCGCGCTTTCAGCACTGAGAAGGTTTGATTGGAAAACAAAAACATCAACCTACATCCGGTGAAATTCGCAAAAGCGAATATTACCGGGCGTAAAAAATTATCTCTTATGAAAAAACATTTAAAATGTTTGTTTGCGATTCTCGCAACATTGTTCGCTTTCAGCGGGCAGGCAGGAAACTTTGTGCAGGTCACACAAAGTAATTCAGGGCAATCAGTTCAAATTGCCGCCAATCAGGTTTTAGAAATACAACTACCCAGAAGACCGTCTACCGGTTATATCTGGACTGAAATTTCTGCTTCTGTTAATCAGGCACAGCGCTCCGTTTCAAAAATTGGAGAGGATGAGTGGATAGCTGATCCCGCGGCTCCTGTAATGAAAAATGGCAAGCACATGGTTGGACAATCCGGCACTCAAATTATCAGATATGCTGGCACTTCTCAGGGAACCACTACTCTTTCATTTGAATTAAAACGCCCATGGGAAAAAAATACTCCTATGGATTATTTTACCATCACGGTTGTGTCGGATGGAAAATATACAGGAAGTTATTCTCCTGCAAAAAAAAACACAAGTGATATAAGTAACCATAAAACATTTACACCGCTTGGAGTCCCAACTACAGTCGATTGGCGTTCACAATGCCCGCCCGTAGAAAACCAGGGAGGTTGCGGAGATTGCTGGGCGTATGCATCTGTTGGAGTTTTTGAATGTAACATGAAAATTATTGATAACGTTACAAAAGATCTTTCAGAAGAATTTGTGACCGATTGTTTCACTCAGTGTAATGGCTGCAATGGCGGATGGTCTGCATTAGAATGTTGGATGCCCAATTATACCGGAGCCAACCCTCAGGGAGGAGGGGCTGTTTATGAATCTGATGACAAAACTACCTGCAATCAAACCGGAAATACAGGAACGTGCGGTTCCTCCGGTTATCCCCATCATGAAACAATTACCAGCCATATTATGGTTCCGAATGAAAATGCGAATGGAATTCCTCCGGATGCCGATATGAAAACCGCTATCTATAATTATGGACCAATTTGGATAGCTTATGATGCTTCAACCAATAGTAATACACAAAATTATTCTGGCGGAGTAATAACAGGAAGCGGGACAAATGTAGACCATGCTGTTATTATTGTTGGATATAAAGACGACAACTCTGTTCCCGGTGGCGGATATTGGATAGTGCGAAATTCATGGGGGTCAGGTTTTGGATTGAATGGGTATTTTTATATGTCTTATGGCTCTTATTCTATTGGAACCGAGGCAGAATACATTAATTATAAAGGAGGCATATCTTATGCTGCATTAGATGCCGGAACTTCTGCTATTATTTCCCCCAATGGCACCATTTGCAATACAACATTCACACCTCAGGTAACAATCGAAAATTTTGGAACAAGCACTCTCACATCTTGCACCATTCTTTATCATGTGGACAATCAAGCCAATCTAAGTCATGCATGGACGGGTTCACTTGCTAAGGGACAAACTGTGAATGTTACTCTTCCTGCCATGACAGTTTCCGGTGGCTCGCATACATTCACAAGCAGCACCAGCAACCCCAACAGCAGCACCGATGGAAACACAAGCAACGACCAGATGCAAAGTTCATTCAATGTTTCAACTACTGCTGCATCGCTTCCCTTGCAGGAAAGTTTTGAAGCCAGCGCCAATGTTCCTACCGGATGGACAATTGATGACGAAAGCAGCGATGGTTTCAAATGGGTGGTGAGCACTTCGGTGAGCGGATGGGGAACGGGCACGCACTGCATGGCGTTTGACAACTGCAGCCCGTCAACCGATATTACCGGAACAAGAGACAGGTTCATTACCACCGCGTATAATTTTTCAAACGCCACTTCCGCGCAAATGACTTTTGATGTGGCTTCCACCTATCTTATATTAAACAGCAAAACGTATACGGATACGCTTGCGGTGTTTTATTCTACCAATTGCGGAAGCACATGGAACAAGATTTATTATAAAGGCGGAGCCAACCTGGCAACCGCTCCCAATCTGACTGCTGCAGCTCCCACATGCTTTATTCCCACTTCATCGCAATGGCGCACCGAAACAGTTAACCTGAATGCGCTGGCAGGGCAAGGCAGCGTGATGTTTTCTTTTGAAAACCGTTCGCAGTGGGCGGAATGGATGTATGTGGACAATATCAATATCACTTCGGTAACGGGTGTTGCCGATTTGAATTCACCCGGCAATTTTACTATCTATCCGAACCCTGCCACTTCCTCTATTACAATTGAAGGAAATGTTCAGTCGGAAAAAATCCGCTACAGCATCTGCAACCTGATTGGCGCGGAAATAAAAGCGGGAGAAATTTCTTCCAGCGGAAATTTGTTCAAAGGAAATATTCCGGTAAGTGAACTGGCTAACGGAATGTATTTCCTGAAAGTTACCGATGGAGATTCTGTTTGGACTAAAAAGTTAAATAAGCAATAAGGTTAAAATTAAGAAGGGGGCATCAAGCCCCCTTCTTTTTACCTATGAGAAAATTTTATTTTACTTTTCTGTGCGTAACTGCTTTTCTCTTTAATGTTCAGGCGCAATATATTTTTAATGGCTGCAACAATCGCCCGGATTATGGAGATAGTTTAAAAGGAACTACAAGCCAATATGATTCTACAGGCATTGCTCCGGGAAGCAGCGGAGCAAACATCACATGGAATTATACGAATCTGACATTGAATAACACGAAACTGATTTCTCATTTATATAAAGACCCGGCAAAAACCAAAGATACTTCCGCTTCAGGTTCACCTTTATTTCCCGCTGCTAATCTTGCCGACTTAACTCCTAATGGATTTAATTCTTATTACCAATATACTCCTGACAGCGTAACGTATCTGGGTAATTATAAGGATGTGCATACGTATGAACTTGTATTTGGTTCGGAAAAACAAAATATCTGTCCTCTCAGTTTTGGAAATAGTTATTACAATTCTTTCTCCGTTCATCCCATTGGAGTATGTACACATAATTCATACATAAACAGAACAACTACGTATGACGCTTATGGAACGCTTAACATATCCAAGTCAAGTTACGCTGTTGCGCGGATAAAAATTGTAGAACAAGAGATAGATTCTTCCTGCACGCCCAACATACCTCCGGAATTTAAATACGATACTACTTATGTGTGGTTTGATATTAATACCGGTCAGCCGGTTTTTTCATGGAAATATTATTGTGATACCAACCTTCATTACATAAATAAATATGTGGAAGGATATTCTTATTCTCATTTGCCGGCTACCGTAGTTACAAGTGTTCAGCCGGTTGATGAACAGAAATCTCAGTTTATAGTTTATCCAAACCCTGCAAGCGCTTACGTTGCAATTGAAGGAACAAGCAAATCAGATAAAGTTTGCTACAGCATCTGCAACATGCTGGGCGCGGAAATAAAAGCGGGAGAAATTTCTTCCAGCGGAAATTCGTTCAAAGGAAATATTCCGGTGAGCGAACTCGCAAACGGAATGTATATGCTGAAAGTTACCGATGGAACAAACGCATGGACGAAAAAACTCAACAAGCAGTAACGAACCAGTAATCGTCATGTTGAGAAAGGGCTCTGATTTTTCGGAGCCCTTTTTATTTTCAGCGAAAAGAAAAAAGAATACTTTTGTTTTCTTCTAAAGTTCCCCTATGAAACGACTTTTTCTTCTCCTCACATTATTCATTATCCATTATCCATTATCCATTTTATTTTCCCAGGAAACTTTTCCCACCAATGGTGCTCCTGACAAACGCCATACTTATTATGCTTTCACCAATGCAAAAATTATTATTGATTATCAAACCACCATTGAAAAAGGAACACTACTTATTAAGGATGGAATTATTGTTGACGCTGGAACAACGGTTGCCATTCCGAAAGGCGCAGTGGCGTATGACTTAAAGGGAAAAAACATTTATCCCTCGCTCATTGATATTTACACAACGTACGGAATGCCCCTCCCCGAAATGAAAAAGCCGGGCGATAGAATGTTTTATCGCGGGCCGCAGATGGAAAGCAATATCAAAGGCGCGTATGGCTGGAACCAGGCGATTCATCCCGAAACAGAAGCCGATAAAATTTTTACCAAAGATTCAAAGAGCGCGGAAGAGTGGCGCAAACTTGGTTTCGGTGCGGTGATGAGTTTCAAGAAAGATGGAATCGCGCGCGGCTCTGCCGTTTTTGTCTCGCTGGCGGACGAAAAAGAAAATCAAATCATCCTGAAAGAAAAAGCCGCTGCCATGTATTCGTTCGACAAAGGAACCAGCACGCAGGATTATCCGAGTTCACAAATGGGAAGCATCGCCTTGCTGCGCCAAACATATTATGACGCGCAGTGGTATAAATCCCAAATTACAAATCCCAAATCCCAAATAGAATACAATATTTCTCTCGAGGCATGGAGTAAATTGCAAACTCTTCCGCAGATTTTTGAAGTGAATGATAAACTTTCTGCATTGCGCGCAGATAAAGTTTGTGACGAGTTCAAAATTCAATACATCATCAAAGGTGCGGGCGATGAATACCAGCGCATGGATGAAATAAAAAACACCAACGCAAAATTTATTCTTCCGCTGAAATTTCCGATGCCCTACGATGTGGAAGACGCGTACGATGCTTCGCTCATTTCCTATTCCGATTTGAAACACTGGGAAATGGCGTCCATGAATCCATCGGCATTCGAGAAAAAAAATATTCCGTTCGCGCTCACAACAGATGGGCTGAAAGAAAAAAATATGTTCTGGAAAAATCTCCGCAAGGCGATTGAATACGGGCTTTCAGAAAAAGAAGCGCTCAAAGCATTAACACTTTCTCCTGCTGAAATGCTCGGCATGCAAAATCAAATCGGCTCGTTGAAAAAAGGAATGGTGGCAAACTTTATCATCACTTCCGGAAATTTGTTTGACGAGAAAACTTCCATCTATGAAAACTGGGTGCAGGGAAAGCAATACGTGATTAAGGAGAAAGATATGCCCGACCTTCGCGGGAATTATAAATTGGAAGCGGAAAATAAAATTTACAATCTGAAAATTTCCGGTGATGCGGAAAAGCCAAAAGCCGATATCAGCATTCCGGTTCCGAATTCAAAAAAAGATTCAGCGAAAGTTTCTGCGGAGTTTTCTGTGGCGGGGAAATTAGTTTCCATGAATTTTATTTTCAAAGGCGACAGCGGCACAACGCGCTTCAGCGGAAATGTTGAGAATGAAAATCCTGCCACAATAAAAGGGAAAGGTCAATTGTCGAATGGGCATTGGGTAAACTGGACTGCAACATATTTATCCGAACTTCCGAAAGACACAGCAAAAAAAGATTCCACGAAAAAGGAAATCGTGAAACATTATCCAACCCTGGATGATGTGATTTATCCTTTCAATGCATACGGACAAAAGAAAATGGCTGAGCAACTTCCCAAAGCAATTCTTATAAAGAATACTACTGTCTGGACAAATGAGCCGGAAGGCATTTTGAAAAATCAGGATGTGATTCTTTTCAATGGAAAGATTATTAATATGTCTGGCGGTGCAACGATTGATTCAGCAACTACTGCAAAATATTTAGTCATAGATGGAACAGGGAAGCATCTCACTCCCGGAATCATTGACGAACATTCTCACATCGCCATTTCAAACGGAGTGAACGAAAGCGCGCAGGCATCGAGCGCGGAAGTTCGGATTGGAGATGTGATTGACTGCGATGATATAAATATTTATAGAAATCTTTCGGGCGGAGTGGTGGCTTCGCAGTTGCTTCACGGCAGTGCAAATCCCATTGGAGGGCAATCGGGAATTATAAAACTCCGCTGGGGAAAATCTCCCGAGGAAATGAAAATAAAAGGCGCGGACGGCTTCATCAAATTCGCGCTCGGAGAAAATGTGAAGCAAAGCAACTGGGGCGACTTCAACACCGTTCGCTTTCCGCAAACGAGAATGGGTGTTGAGCAGGTTTACTTTGATTATTTCACCCGCGCGAAAGAATATTCTTCAAAGTGGAAAGCATTTGGCGATGGAATGAAAGGAAATAAAACTACTGCCGGAATTCCAGAAATAGATTTTCTCGAATCATTAATTTATGGTTCTGCTCCACAAAATATTTCTTCCACTGTTGCAATGCCGAGAAGAGATTTGGAACTCGATGCCATTTCAGAAATCCTGAACAAGAAAATATTTATCACCTGCCATTCGTATGTGCAGAGCGAAATCAACATGCTCATGCACGTGGGCGATTCAATGGGCTTCCGCGTAAATACATTCACGCATATTCTCGAAGGATATAAAGTGGCGGACAAAATGAAAGCGCGCGGCATTGGCGCTTCTACTTTTTCAGATTGGTGGGCGTATAAGATGGAAGTGAAGGAAGCGATTCCCTACAACGCTGCTCTCATGGAAAAAATGGGAATTGTTACCGCGATTAATTCCGATGACGCGGAGATGTCACGCAGGTTAAATCAGGAAGCAGCAAAGTCAGTGAAGTATGGAAATCTTTCCGAAGAAGAAGCGCTGAAACTTTGCACGATTAATCCCGCGAAACTTTTGCATTTAGATTCTCACATGGGAAGCATCAAGGTTGGAAAAGATGCCGATGTTGTTTTGTGGACGGATAATCCTCTTTCCGTTTACGCGAAAGTTGACAAAACAATTATTGACGGACAAATTTATTTTGATGCCGACACCGATAAAAAACTCCGCGATGACATACGCACCGACCGCGCGCGCATTATTAATTTAATGATTCAGGCGAAGAAAGGCGGTGAGCCAACGCAAAAACCCGAGAAGAAAGAAAAGAAGGAATATAACTGCCGTGAGGAATTGGAAAATTCGGAATATTAATTTTTCTCTTACCAACCTTTAATAAGAAACATAATTATACTGAAGAAAGAATCCTCCTTCGGCAGGGGTGGATTCTGTCAGAAGCCCTTTTGAATTGTAGGTATCGGTGGAAACTAATTTTCCGTTTGAATAATTCTCCACGATTTTATTTTTCTTGGATACTTTTTCTTTTTTTGTGAGCGAAGCCGAGCCCTCTTTTTTTTGTACGGACGATGCCGAGAAAGCAGGCATGGCAGGAAAAGAAGAATTTTTTGGAAAAGCGAATGGCAGCGAAGAAGAACTCAGCACTTTTCCTTTGGTGTTGAGTTTGGTGTAGGTGATTTTATCTTTTTCGTATTTTTTCTTCTCGGTGGTTTTTGAAACTCCGTCTGAAATTATTTCTTCCGCCAGTTGTCCCTGCTTGTCGTAATTGTAGGTGTATACTTTATGCTCTGTAACTTTTCCTTTGTCATAGCGCATGTAATCCACCGGGAAACCTTTTTCATTGTACTTTGTGTAATCGGAAATTCCTTTCGGAAAATAATTGTGAACGGTTCGCTCCACCGGATTTCCGCTGCCGGAATATTTTATTTCGTCATTCATGATGGTATCTTTCCGCACGCGGAGCAATGAATACGTGATGCTGCGCTTTTCTCCCTTGTCGGAAAAATCGTATTCCCATTTGGTAACCGTTTGCGACATTTCGCTTTCGTAAATATCCTTGCGGTAGCGGTTCATCCAGCCGCCATAGTTGTAGGAATAATTTTCGCTGAAAGAATTTATTTTGGCGGAGTCCTTGTCAATTTTTCCTTCACGGTAATTCACCAGGTTTCCTTTCGCATCATATTCCCATTCGTTAAAGTAATACGTTTCTTTTTCGGAAGCGTTGGGAATAATTAATTTTATGAGGCATCCGTTTGCATCATACTCGCGCACAGAGTTGAAATTTTTTTTCTTTGTTTTCTTTTCCACTTTATATTCCCACTGCTGCTCCACATTATTTTTTCTGAATGCCGAAGTTTCATTGGTGTCGCAGCGGAAAGAGTTTTGTGCGAAAGAAACTGTTGGAATAATAAATATGAACAAAAAGAAGTTTTTCATTAAACAGAAATTAATTATTTATACTGATATACCAGCCATATCCATAAGGGCATTTATGAATAGAAGTGGAAGGCGGAGCTCCCCACATGTCCAGCAATGCATATCTTTTAATTGTTGAATTTACCCAAGGGATTTTGCAAATGTTTTGTGGAAGTTCTATAACTGCACCGCATTTGTATAAATTAAGAGACGACAAGTTTGATAAAGACCAAATTGATTGGGGAACTTTTTCCAGTTTATTTCGGCTTAAATTCAGTGTTTGAAGATTTTCAAATGAAGATATCAATGGAGAGATAGAAGAAATGTTGTTAAATTCCAAATTTAGATTGATTAAGTTTTCAAGCGTATAAAATGTAAAAGGAAGAGAAGTTAATTTATTGTTTGATAAATCTAAATTTATCAGATTCTTTAATCCTCCGATTTCTTCCGGCAGCAGAGTTAGTTCGTTTCTCTTCAGGTCGAGTTCTTTCAGGTTTACAAGATTTCCGAATTCTGCAGGTAATGTTTTAAGATAATTATCTCCAATGTCAGCGACTTCAAGATTTTTTAATTGGCTGATTTCAGGACAGAGTTCTTTGAGTCCGCAACCATAAAGTTTCAGAACTTTCAAGTTGGTGAGTTTAGCAATATCCGGAGATAGTTTTTCGAGTTGCGCGCCACTAAGATTCAGGTCCGTTATTTCGGCAGGATTGAGAAGCGCCATTTCAAGATTATGCGAAACTTTTTTTTCTTGCGCAAAACATGCGGAAGATAAAACCGAAAGAAGCAAAAATGAATACCGCATTTGGTGTTATGAATTATTTTTTTCTCCGGGAGGAATCCTTCGGACCCGCCATGCTGTAAGAAATCTTCAGCCAATTTACTAATTGTTTGTCCACCTCATTTGGATTTTCCAATCTGACATAATGCACCACTTTGGTTTTTGTATAGCGGAATGTCTTGTAAACGGGAAACTCATTCGTTTCCTCCGGTAGAAAAAAATCAATGTCGAGAGAATCTTTCCGCAATTTAACTCCCATAAACGTGCTGCTGTTTTTCAGCAGGATGCCGCTTTTCACCGGGCTCACATTCACCCTGCCGAATTTTTTTGTTTTGTTCAGAATTTTTTCATACACCTTTTTCACATTTGGTTTTTTGTTCACGAAATGCACACTGGCATTCACTTTCACGCACGAGTGATAATTGGTGGCATGTTTAAACTGCCTTCCGCATTTGGGGCAAATCCAGGGCATGAAAAAAAATTATGAATGCCAAAAATAAAAAACCCAGACAACTGCCTGGGTTTTATTGTGAAAAAATTTATTCTACCTGAAGAGGATAACTCGCTTGTTCACCGTTCCTTTTTCGGTAACTATTTCAAGGTTATAAACTCCTTCGGTGAAGTTGCGCGTGTTGATTTCATATTTGCGCTTTGTGATGCCGCTTGTTCCGCTGGAAGTATATTTCGCATTGGTGAGTGCGCTCACTCTGTCGCCCAGCGTATTTATCATGTAAATATCTATGGGCGATTCAAGCGTGGTGTTGAACTCAAGCGTGAATGCATCTATGGCGGGGTTCGGATAAATCAGAACATTTTCTACCGGAACATTTATCATTGGAACTCCCAGCGGATTCACCTGTACAATAATTGTTTTACTGCCGGAACATCCGTATTGATTTGTTCCGGTAACAGTGTAGGTAGTTGTTACGCTCGGGGAAACAATAATTGTCTGCGTGGTTTGCCCGCCTGGCGCCCACGAATAAGTTACCGCATTGTAAGCAGTGAGCGTTGCCGATTGTCCAATCACTATGGAAGTTGAATACGTATTCGCAGTTACCGGAGGATTCGGATTAATCGTAAGCACTGCCGTATCGGAAACAGAATTTCCGCAGCCCGCAGCATAATTCGCAACATAGAAAGTATAGGTTCCCACTGCTGAAATTCCGGTGTTGAAACTATTTCCTGAACCTGCCATGTTAATAAGTGTTGCATCGGTGAACCACTGAGGATTATTTCCGGTGGAAGTAAGCACGGCAGGATTTCCATAGCAGAGCGCAGTATCATTCGCAGTGGGTTTCACAGGAGCAGGATTAATAATGAGTGAAACAGAATCGGCTCCGCTGCTCACGCATCCGCTCAAACTATCTTTCACCCAGTAGGTGTAAACGCCCACCGCAGTTTGGCCGGTGTTGAAAGTATTTCCGGTGTTCACCAGGTTCGTGAGCGATGGATTGCTGTACCACATCGGGTTGAAGCCGGTGGAAGTAAGAGGCGGAATTGGATTTCCGAAGCAGGCAGTTACATTGTTCGCAACAGGAATAGCAGGAGAAGTTATAATGGAAAGCGTGGAAGTATCGGCAGCGCTTTCACAACCCGTTACAGAATCTTTCTGTGTTACATAATAAAAATAATTTCCGGGAGAAGTTTGCCCGGTTGTGAAAGAATTTCCTGTGAAGACAAGCGTCCATGAAGTATCATACCACTGCACATTTGTTCCGATTGCGGTGAGATTCGGAATTGAAGAAGCCGAACAAACGGTTGTATCAAGCGCAGCGGGCGCAGAAGGCAGCACATTAATCGTAAGCAGAACGGAATCTTTCAAACTTGCACAGCCGGTCATGGAATTGGTTTGCGTTGCATAGTAAGTGTAGGTTCCCACAGCAGTTTGTCCTGTTGAAAAAGTATCTCCGCTGAACACAACCATCATGGAAGTATCGTACCATTGAACATTTGTTCCAACGAAAATTAAATCGGGAACGGAATTGCCGAAGCAAACGCTCGTATCATTTACAGAAGGAGTTGCCGGCAGGGAATTAATTGTAAGCATTGCCGTATCCGATGGTCCTTGCGGGCAGCCGGGCGTGCTGTCAGTCGCAAAGAATGTATAAGTGCCAACACCCGTTAATCCTGTTGGATATGGATTTCCACTGAAAACAAAATTCGTAAGCGCAGCATTGCTGTACCAATTAATAATTGTTCCGGTGGTTGCATTCAAATCAGGAATTGCAGAGCCGAAGCAGGCAGACGTATCGGAAACAACCGGAGCGGCTGTGGGTTGAGTGCTGATGATAAGCAGCACCGCAACCGGCACACTGGAGCAGGCAGTCACTGTGTTTGTCTGCGTTACATAATAGGTATAAGTTCCCGCAGCAGTTTGCCCGGTATTGAAAGTGTCTCCGCTGAACACAAGCGTCATGGAAGTATCGTACCATTGAATGTTTGTTCCGGCTGCCACCAGCGGAGGAACAAGCGCTCCGAAACATACTGCCACATTTGAAGTGGAAGGAGCAGAAGCCGCATTGATTGTAAGCAGAACGGTATCACCCAAACTTTCGCAGGTGGTTACCGTGTTTGTCTGCGTGGCAATGAATGTATAAGTGCCTGGCGAAGTTACTCCGCTCGCAAACGGGCTTCCTGTTCCTACCAAAGTCATAAATCCATCGTACCACTTAATAGTTGTTCCGCTTGCGGTTAAATCAGGAGTGGGATTGCCGTAGCAAATTGCCGTATCGTTCATTGCAACAGGAGAAGAGGGAAGCGCATTGATGATAAGTGTTGCAGTATCAGCCGGACCTTCGCATCCGTTTACGATTTGCGTTACATAATACGTATAGGTTCCGGCAGCAGTTTGCCCTGTGGCAAATGAGGTTCCGGTAAATACCATTGCTCCGGAAGTATCATACCATTGAATATTTGTTCCCGTTGCGGTCAAATCAGGAATCACTGAACCGAAGCACGCGCTCTGGCTGGAAGTGGTTGGCGCAGCAGGAAGCGGATTGATGATAAGATATACCGTGTCGCTTGAACTTTGCACGAAGTTTACTGTTTGCGTTACATAATAAGTATACGTTCCCACAGCCGTTTGTCCCGTAGGAAATGGATTTCCGGAAAATACAAGATTGGTGAGCGCGGCATCATCGTACCATTGAAGATTTGTTCCTGTTGCCGTTAAATCAGGAACGGGCTGCCCGAAGCAAACCGTATCGTTCACTCCAAGCGGTGCTCCCGGCACTATGGTAAGAAGCAGAGTGTCTTTTGCGCTTTCGCAGCCGTTCATGGTTTGCGAAACATAGTATGTGTAAGTTCCTACCGCAGTTTGCCCGGTGTTGTAAGAATTCCCGCTTCCCACTAACGTGAGTGAAGCATCATACCACTGCACATTTGTTCCGCTGGCGGAAAGAACAACCGGAGGTCCTCCGAAAATAACCGTAGTGTCATTTACCGCAAGTGCAGGAGTGAAATTTATTTTGAAGAGTACAGTATCGGACGGTCCTTTGCATCCGCTGGAAGTTTGCGTTACATAATAGGTATAGGTTCCCGATGCAGTTACGGTTGGAGTGAAAGGGCTTCCGCTGAATTCAAGAAGGGTTGTTGCCGCATCGTCCCACCATTCAATGTTTGTTCCTGCCGCGGTGAAAGATGAATTGGGAGAACCAAAACAAACTGAATCGCTCTGCGGAGAAGACATGGGCGCAGCAGGAAGAGGATTAATGGTTACACTGACAGTTGCTGCCGCACCGGTGCATCCGCTTGCAGTTGCGGTTACAGAATAAGTTCCGCTTGAAGCAGAGGTTGCATTTGTAATAGTTGGATTCTGCAAAGAAGAAGTAAATCCATTGGGTCCGTTCCAGTTATAAGTCGGGCTTCCGCTGGCGCTCGCAGTCAAACTCAATGTTTGCCCTTCGCATACGGGAGAATTGCTTCCCGCACTTGGCGCTGAAGGAATCGGATTCACCGTTACAGAAACTGTGGATGCAGGACCTGCACATCCGAATTCAGTTGCCGCAACAGAATAAGTTCCTGTGGCAGCAGTGGTTGCAGCAATGATGACGGGATTCTGCGATGAAGAAGTAAATCCATTTGGTCCGCTCCATGAATATGTCGGGCTTCCGCTTGTGTTTGCGGTCAAACTCAAATTACTTCCATCGCAAATCGGAGAATTGCTTCCCGCTGCAGGAGCCGATGGAGTTTGATTTATAGTTACCGAAGTTGTTCCAGCCGCGCTTTGAGGACATCCTGCATTAATTGCAACTACCGAATACGTTCCGCTTGCAGAAGTTGTTACACTTGCAATGTTGGGATTCTGTGCGGTGGAAGTAAATCCATTCGGTCCGTTCCAATTATATGCTAAACCGGAATTCGATGCAGTCAAACTTAATGTTTGACCGGAGCAAACCGGAGAATTGCTTCCGGCTGTTGGAACCGAAGGCGGAGTATTTACAATCACCGTGGTTGTTCCCGCAGCGCCTGTGCATCCGTTTTCGGTGGACGTTACAGAATAAGTTCCTGCATCGGCAGTTCCCGCAGAAACAATAACCGGATTTTGTGCGGTGGAAGTAAATCCATTTGGTCCGTTCCAGTTGTAAATTGCTCCAACACCTGCAACAGCAGTTAAACTCAAATTATCTCCCGTGCAAACCGGAGAATTGTTTCCTACTGCAGGCGCAGCAGGAATCGGATTCACCGTTACAGAAGTTGTTCCTGCAGGACCCGTGCATCCGAATTCAGTTGCTGTTACAGAATAATTTCCAGATGCGGCAGTTGTCGCAGCAACAATGACAGGATTTTGTGAAGCCGAAGTAAATCCGCTTGGACCATTCCATGAATAAGTCGGGCTTCCACTTGTGCTCGCTATTAAACTTAAATCCGTTCCCGCGCAAATCGGAGAATTGCTTCCGGCAGCAGGCGCAGAGGGAGATTGATTAATCGTAACTGAAACCGTTCCCGCAGAACTTGTCGGGCATCCCGAAACAGTAACCGTTACCGAATAAGTTCCGCTTGCAGCAGTGGTTACGCCTGCAATGATTGGATTTTGCGCAGTGGAAGTAAATCCATTCGGTCCGTTCCAGTTATAAGTTGCACCGCTGACTGTGCTTGCCGTCAAACTTAAAGTTTGTCCGGAGCAAACAGGAGAGTTGCTTCCTGCTGTCGGAGTTCCCGGAGGAGGATTCACGGTTACGCTTACAGTTCCCGCAGGACCTGTGCAGCCAAATGCAGTTGCTGTTACAGAATAAGTTCCGCTTGCAGAAGTTGGCGCAGCAACTATGACAGGATTTTGCGAAGTGGAAGTAAATCCGCTCGGACCATTCCATGAATAAGTCGGACTTCCGCTTGCGCTCGCTGTTAAACTTAAATCGGTTCCTGCACAAATCGGAGAATTGCTTCCGGCAGTCGGAGCAGATGGAGTTTGATTAATCGTTATCGAAGTTGTTCCTGCCGCGCTGATCGGACAACCCGGAACACTTGCCGTTACAGAATAATTTCCGCTTGCGGCAGTAGTGACGCTTGCTATATTTGGATTTTGTGTGGTAGAAGAAAATCCATTCGGCCCATTCCAGTTATAAGAATTTCCTGAATTAGATGCAGTCAAACTTAATGTTTGTCCGGAGCAGACAGGAGAATTGCTTCCTGCTGTTGGAACGGAAGGAGGATTATTTACAACCACAGAAGTTGTTCCCGCAGGACCAGTGCATCCGTTTTCAGTTGCAGTTACAGAATAATTTCCGGCATTAATTGTTCCGGCAGAAGCAATCACAGGATTTTGCGAAGCGGAAGTAAATCCATTCGGTCCGTTCCAATTATAAGTCGGACTTCCGCTTGTGCTTGCTGTTAAACTTATGTTATCTCCCACGCAAACCGGACTATTGCTTGATGCAACAGGAGCCGATGGTGTTTGATATACGGTTACGCTGGTTGTTCCCGCAGCGCTTGGCGCACAGCCGGGATTAATTGCAATAACAGAATAAGTTCCGTTTGCTGCAGTGGAAACCGAAACAATAACCGGGTTCTGCGAGGTGGAAGAAAATCCATTTGGGCCCGTCCATGAATAAGAAGCGCCTGTGGAAGTGGCAGTCAAACTTAAATTTTGTCCCGAGCAAACAGGAGAATTGCTTCCGGCAGTTGGCGCAGCAGGCGGAGGATTCACAATTACATTCACGGTTCCGGCAGGACCTGTGCAGCCATTATCCGTAGCAGTTACCGAATAGGTTCCGGCATCGGTTACCGATGCAGAAATAATTACCGGATTCTGAAGCGTGGAAGAAAATCCATTCGGTCCGTTCCAATTATAAGTGGAACTTCCCATCGTGCTTGAAGTTAAACTTAAATTATTTCCCGTACAAATCGGAGAATTGCTTCCGGCAATTGGCGCAGCAGGCGTTTGATTTACTATCACGGAAGTTGTTCCTGCAGGACCCGTGCATCCGTTTTCCGTTGCAGTTACTGAATAAGTTCCGCTGCCAAGCGTGGTGATATTGCTGATGGTTGGATTTTGTAAGCCGGAAACAAAACTATTGGGACCGTTCCAATTGTAAGTGGGACTTCCGCCTGCACTCGCTGTTAAACTCAACGTAGTTCCCGAACAAACCGGACTATTGCTTGAAGCGCTCGGTGCCGATGGAGTTACATTCACAGTAACCGAAACAGTTCCGGCAGCACCGGTGCATCCATTCACAGTTGCAGTTACAGAATAGGTTCCCGACTGAGCAGTGGTGGCGCTTGTAATAGTTGGATTCTGCAGCGAAGAAGTAAATCCATTCGGTCCGTTCCAATTATAAGTTGCACCGGTAATTGTGCTTGCGGTCAAACTCAATGTCATTCCCGTGCATGCAGGATTATTGTATCCGGCAGCGGGAGCGGAAGGAATTGCATTCACAGTTACAGAAGTTGTTCCTGCAGGACTGGTGCATCCGTTATCAGTTGCAGTCACAGAATAATTTCCGCTCGCTGCAATAGTTGCAGCAACAATAACCGGATTTTGATTTGTTGAGGTGAAACTATTCGGTCCGTTCCAATTATAAGTGGAACTTCCAACAGTGCTTGCGGTTAAACTCAAATTGTTTCCAGCGCAAATGGGAGAGTTGCTTCCTGCAGCGGGAGAAGAAGGAGTTTGATTCACTACAACCGTAGTTGTTCCCGCAGAACTTGCAGGACAGCCGGAAACCGTTGCCGTAACAGAATAAGTTCCTGCCATTGCTGTGGTAACTGGTGTGAGAACAGGATTCTGAACGGAAGAAGTAAAACTATTCGGTCCGTTCCAATTATATGTGGCGCCTGTAATTGTGCTCGCAGTCAAACTTAAATTTTGCCCGGTACACGCAGGCGAATTGCTTCCGGCAGTGGGTGTGCCGGGCGGAGCATTAATAGTTAGTTTAACTGTCTTCGGCAAACTCGGGCAACCGTAAACAGAATCGGTTGCCGTTACATAATAGGTATAAGTTCCCACTGCAGTTTGAGTGGAGACAAAAGAATTTCCAACGTGAACCAAGTTTGTAAGAGGAGGGTTATCGTACCATTTAATTGTATCGCCAGCATTTCCGGTTGCAATCAGCGGAGGATTCGGACTGGTGCCGAAACAAACAGCAGTATCTTTTGAAACAGGCGCAACAGGCGCAACAGAATCAATTGTCAGAGTAACCGCAACGGAATCCAGTTTTTTCAGCGGGTCATTTGAATTGATGTAGATGTGATAATTATAAGTTCCGGGATTTGTTCCGCTCTTTACAAATATCAGCGTTGACACAAGTGTATCCATAGCCGGTGTTGTGTCTGAAACCGGAACAAAAGTTACCCATCCGGGAATGGAAGAAGGCACCGGAGAATTTGGTTTCACTGCCGATGCCCCATTCACAAAAGTTCCGTTATGTCCTCCTGAAGAAAGGTCATTGGCAGTGCCGTTGTCAAAATTATAATAAGCAACCAGACCGGTTTCATTTCCTTTGAGCGGAGAATATAGGGTGGAGGTAATCTGCGATTGCGCGCGCGCGTAATTCCAGATGCGAACCTCATCAATTAAGCCGGGAAAATAATCTCCGCAGCACGATTCGCCACCAATCCAGGTTCCGCCCGAATAGCCGACATAATTTGGTTCAACCGTTCCGGAAGCTTTCAGCACGCCATTCACATATACTCTCGCAGTGGTTCCGTCATCTGTTCCAACGATATGATACCATGTTCCGAGCACAACCGAAACTCCCGATGAAATGGTTTGCGTGCAGCCGCTCGGCTGGCGGATTTCCATTCCTAAAACCCCATTGTCCTGCACAATTCCCCAGTCATAGCAGGCGCCCATTCCTCCCACAATGGTATGTCTTCCCCCGGGAGTTCCCGAAGGCATCACCCATGCTTCAAGTGTCCATTTGCTTCCGGGCGACCATGCTCCGGTATTTACATATTGACTGGAACCATTCACGGATAAACTTTTTCCTCCGGTGGCAGTAAGGTTCCACGATAATGGGCTGCCGCCTGTGTTACATATGTGTAGCGAATCAATTATGGTATCCTGGCAAATGGAAAAATGCACATTATATGAATTCGGGAAATGACATTCAATCGGGCGGGCAAAAGATTTTCCCAGCAGGCAAACTTTCCGTATGGTATCGTTATTCAGAATGGTGAGCGTGTCGTAAAAAGTTACCGGGGAAGTTACCGGGGAAAACGTGACAACAAGCTGGGTGGAATCTCCGGGAAGAAGATTAAATATTTTTGGCGCGACAGTGAACACAGAATTGTTATTGGTAATGTTTGTTACTTTCAAAGTATCGCAACCGGTATTTTTCACATAGAACGTATCGGTATTCGTGGTGTATTCCATAATGGAATCGAGATACAAACAATTTTTTGAGAGCGTAATTTTTCCTTTGCCTGTAACATTAAGAGTTACCGGAACCGTATCTTTTCCTTTTAGCGGATCGTTCGAAGAAATAATTATGGTGGTGGAGTAAGTGCCAATGGTTAATCCGCAACTGTTGAATGTAATATTTGTGATGGCTGAGTCGTTCGGTGCAATTGTATCTGTTATAATTGGAAATGTAATCCACTTGGCTTGCGTGCCGGTAACGGAAATATCATCCATATCAATTCCGCTGTAAACAACGGAACCATCACTGGTGAAAAGAAAACGCACATTAATTGAGTCGCCATTATTTACAAAAGGTGTCAGCGAAATAGTATGCTGCGTCCAGCTATGAAAACTGCAGTTAAGAGTTGTTAAGGTATTGAATGGTCCGCCATTTACGCTGAGTTGAACAGAATAATAATCGAAACTGCATTCTGTTTGCCCTTTCTCCCAGAAATTTAACGAGCAGGTTGTTTTGTCGCTTACGGTTAATTTTTTAGCAAGTTGAATATATTGGTTCATGCTGTTGGAATAATTGCCGATGGGACTTTCCTTAAGAGAATATGTTCCCGAATGCGGGTCTGCAACAATTGCCCATGTGTTGGGCGAACCTCCGGTTACCCACTTTGATAATCCGTTTTCAAATCCTTCAACAAAATTCTGGTTGCCCGTAACCTGCTCAATAAGATTGCTTCCTCCGGTGTTATGCACTGTAAGCGGAAGCGTAATGGAATCGCAGCACGAAAGAGTAACGTTAAAAGCAGAAGGCGAATGGGTTTCAATCGGGCGTGCAAATGATTTTCCCGATAAGCAAACTTTTTTTGTTACATCGCTGTTTAAAATAGTGAGCGTATCATAAAATGGACCGGGAGAAGTTACCGGGCTGAAAGTAATTTTCAGTTTAGCAGAATCTCCGGTAGCAATTTTAAATGAAGTTGCGCTGACGGTGAAAACAGAAGTTTGTTTGGTGATATTGGAAACCGTTAATGTATCGCATCCGGTATTTTTTATATAAAGAGAATCGGTATGCGATGTAAATTCCATAATGGAATCGAGATACAGGCAGGTTTTTGTCAGGGAAATTTTTCCCGCGCCAATCACCGTTAATGAAACAGGAACCACCACCGGATTATTCAGCGGGTCGTTATTGCTGATGGAAATATTTGCCGTATATGTTCCCACGCTCAATCCGCTCGAATTAAAAGTTACGGCAACCGTATTGGAAGAACTTGGCGTAACGGTTCCTGTATTGGGCGCAACTGCCAGCCATCCTAAAAGTTTTATGGTGTAATCTTCCGCCTGTCCGTATTGTTCATTGCTGCACGATGTCGGAATGGAAGAGAATTGGTAATCGGACGCTATGCGCATTCTCACCGCTTTGTTTTTTACCGCTGAAGTTGGAACTATGAATGTCCCCGTGTGAATTGCATTCGGAAGCGAGTTGAGATTATTCATGATTTGTTCTCCGCTCTGAAAAACTCCGTCATTGTTGTAATCAATCCATGCTTCCACGTATTCATTGTAACTTGTTCCTGTTTGCACGGAAAGCGTGTATATTTTCCCAGGAACAAGAATTGTGTTTTGAGTGGATGTATAATCTTTATAGCCGTCAATTCCGTTACCCGTAGAATTATTAATTGTGTTTAATGTGACGTTGTAAATTCCCATCCCGCAGCAATAGCCGGTGGTAGTTGGCGTGCAGGAAGCAGCAATGGGAAGTGCATTTCCCTGAATATTTATGTTGTAGATAAGATTATTTCCACCCGAGTTGTTTATGGTAAGAATAACAGTAGCCGAATCAACGCAGGCAAGCGTATCGTACAAGGGAGAAGGGCTCACCGAAATAATCGGCCGCGGAAATCCTTTTCCCGACAGGCAAACTTTTTTTGTTACATCGCTGTTAAGAATAGTAAGCGTGTCGTAATAAGTTCCGACAGTAGTTGGTGCAAACGTTACGATTGCTTTTACGGAATCGCCCGGAAGAATATTTCCTGAATTGGGAGTAACCGTGAAGAAAGAAGTTTGCGTAAAAGCATTGGTAACTTTCAACGTATCGCATCCTGTATTTTTGATGTACAAAGAATCTTTATGCGTGGTGTAAACCATGATGGAATCAAGGTACATGCAGTTTTTTGAGAGTGTAATTTTTCCTGCGCCCGTCACCGTCATGGTTACAGGAACAACATCGGGGCTATGCACCGGGTCATTTGAATTAATCGTTATACTGGAAGTGTAAGTTCCAACTATAAGCCCGGTAGAAATAAATTCAACCGGCATTTTAACAGTGTTGTTGAAAGCAACTGTATCGGTGGAAGAATCAAAAATCAGCCATGCAGGAGCAACCGGAGCGTTGGGTGTAACGGTGGTGGCTCCGTTATTTAAAGTTCCGTTATGCCCTCCGGAAGAAAGGTCGGTTACGGTTCCGTTATCAAAATTATAATAAGCAACCAGCCCCGCTTCATTTCCGAAAAGCCGCCTGCCCATAGTGGAAGTTATTTGCGATTGAGTGCGCGTAACATTCCAGATGCGGACTTCATCAATCAATCCGGAAAAATAATTTCCGCAGCACGATTCGCCTCCAATCCAGGTTCCGCCCGTGTAGCCGGAATAATTCGGGTCTACCGAACCTGAACTTTTCAAAACTCCGTTCACATAAATTTTTGCAGTTGTTCCGTCATTCGTTCCGACAATATGATACCATGTGCCGACTACTGCAAGCACATTCGATGAAATTGTTTGCGAGCAGCCTCCGGGCCTTATTCCAACGCCAAAGTATCCGTTCTCCAAAACAATTCCCCAGTCAAGACAACCGCCCATTCCGCCTGCAATCGTGTGCCTGCCTGCCGGAAGCGAAGTGGGTCTTACCCACGCTTCAATAGTCCATTTAGTTCCGGGCGACCATGCGCCAATGTTCGCATATTGACTGGAGCCGTTTACGGATAAACTTTTGCCGGAAGAACTGGAAGTGAGATTAAAATATAAATCGCTTGCCCCGGTATTGCTGACAGCAAGCGTATCGTAAACCGTATCCGCGCACGTGAGCGTTTCATTAAAACTGCCTGGGCTATGCGTTTCAATGGGAGCGGCAAATGATTTTCCGGAGAGGCAAACCCTTTTGGTTACATCATTATTTAATATGGTAATGGTATCATAAAAAGTCCCGACAGTGGTTGGCGCAAAAGTGACATAAACCTTTGCGGAATCGTACGGAAGAATATTTCCTGAATTGGGAGTTACGGTAAAAACAGAAGTTTGCGTGAAAGCATTCGTGACTTTCAGTGTATCGCATCCAGTATTTTTTACATAGAGAGAATCGGTGTGCGTGGTATATTGCATGATGGAATCAAGATACATGCACGATTTTGTGAGGGAAATTTTTCCCGCACCAATTACAGTTAGAGTGGTGGGAATATTTACCGAACTGTTCTGCGGGTCATTAGAATTAATTGTAATATTTGTGCTGTAAGTTCCTGCCGCATAGCCGCAACTTTTGAATTTCACGCTCACAATTGCAGAGTCGCCAATAGAAACATTTCCTGAAGCAGGTGTTACCTGCAGCCATGGAATGCCATAAGAAAACTCAACACTCATGGTTTGCGTAGGACCATTGCAGGTTGCTGTATTGATGCCCCCCCAGTTGTTGTTTCCGATTTCGGGCCGCAACAAATAAACATTGGGTGATGCTCCGTCACAGTTGCAGGCCACTGTATTTACAGCAAGTTGAATTCCTCCGTTGCAGGCGTTTACATAAACATTCCATGTATTACCCGCCACCGTAGTGCTGTAATTAGTTAGGGTGTTCATTGCATTGGCAATATTGGCAATGGCAGTTGCATCGGTAAGTGTAATCCCAGTTGGATTATTGGAACCGTATATTCTTAATTTATTATAAGGATGCGAAGTAAGTTGCTGCCTGAAAGTTACCCACGCTGTTGCTTGTGTAGTTGGTGTTTGCCCTTGGGTGAATGATTGGGAATATAAAATGGTAGAACTATACCCCGATAAATTATAATTCAGAGTACTTCCGCCCGTATTAAAAATTTTAAGAGTATCGGTTGTTGAATCACAGCAGGCAAGAGTAGCGCTTAAAGAAGTGGGTTTATAAGAAAGTACCGGAGCAGGAATGGAATACCCCTGTAAACAGAAAGTAGTATCGGCTGCATTATTATAAACGGTAATGGAAGTAGTGTGATTGCCCGATGTGGTTGGACTGAATTTCACAATTAATTTTCCGGAATTGATTGCCTGAATAGAGGAAGGATATGAAACAACGGAGAACTGCCCGTCTGAAGAAACTACGCTTGAAATAATAACCGAATCGCATCCGTTATTGCTGAGCAGGATGGTATCGTTTTCATTGGCGCCTGTAATCAGCGTATCGTATTTCGGGCAGGAGTTGGGAAGTGAAATATCAAGATTCAAAGTTTGTGTCGGGCACATTTGTGTTACGCGCACGGCAACGTTTCTGCTTGTATAGGTTCCGTCTCCCAACTGCCCGTATCCGTTATACCCGCACGCCCATATTGAACCGCTGTTATCCATAGCAAGGGTATGATATAATCCTGCCGCCACGAAAGAGATATTCGTTAAGCCATTCATCTGCACAGGAACGGCACTTCCTGAAAAAGAATTATTTCCCAATTGCCCGTAACCATTGTAGCCCCATGCACAAGCAATGCCGTTTACTTTGGCAGCAATGGAATTATATCCTCCTGCCTGAAGAACTTTTATTCCGGTAAGAAATCCAACATTGCCGATTCCGTGAATCTGCACGGCAGTTGTGCGGTCTGAATAGGTGTTATCACCTAATTGTCCGTAACCGTTATAACCGAATGCCCATCCGGTGCTGTCGGTTTTTAAAATAACTGTATGATAAAGTCCGCCTGCAATTGTTTTTGCTCCGCTCAATCCTGAAACCTGCACAGGAATTATTCTCTGCGTTGTGGTTCCGTCTCCTAATTGTCCATTGCCATTATATCCCCATGCCCATGCTGTTCCGTTATTTTTAACCGCCAATGAATGGTATCCTCCGGCTCCGATTGAAATTACTCCTGAAATATTATGCACCTGAACAGGAACATTGCGCCCGGTAAAAGTGCTGTCTCCCAATTGTCCGTATCCATTATATCCCCATGCCCAAACTGTGCCGTCATTTTTCAATGCCAGAGAGTGATATCCTCCGGCAGCAATGGCAATAATTCCTGTCAATCCTGAAACCTGAACAGGTACTGTTCTTGTGTTGTAAGTTCCATCTCCCAATTGTCCGTATCCGTTATATCCCCACGCCCAAACTGTGCCGTTATTTTTTAAAGCAAGGTTATGATTCCACCCGGCCGCAACCGAAGTTACTCCGCTTAATCCTGAAACAGCGCCTGAAAGATTTCTGTTTGTGAAAGTGCCGTTTCCAAGTTCTCCGTCACCATTGTATCCCCACGTCCATGCTTCGGAACAAGCGCTGCACTGCGCAGCAGAATGATAATAGCCGCCAGAAATCGTTTGCGCGCTGGAGGAAGAAATCAAGAATGAAAAAAATCCGGAGAAAGAAAAAAACAGCGATATAAAAAGTGCGTAAAAAATTTTCTTCATGAAGATGTATTTTATTTCCGGATGAGCATTATGTAAGGGTCGTAAAAATAATAAAATGTTTCTGACAGAACAGATATTTTTTTAAAAACAATATTTCATAAATTTTCAGAATTTCCGAACAAGTAATTATTACATTTGTGACCGCTTTACTACGCATAAAATACTTCATGGTTACAAAAACTTTTCAAATGAAAAAATACTTCCTTATTTCGTTTTCTTTCGCCTCCATTTTATTATTTGCCGGAGACGAAAAAAATTCTTCCACTTCTCCTTCTCCAATTGCAACCATGACAGAAGACGGCAACGCACTTCTCAAAAAAGGGCAGTTCAGCGCGGCAATGGCGGTTTGGCAAAAAGTTCTGGAAGCAGAACCGGATAACGCCAACGCAAATTTCAAAATGGGAATGTGCTGGTACAATTCCATTGACGAATCTCCCAAAGCGCTTCCTTATTTAAAGAAGGCATCGAAAAAAATTTCCGACAAATACGATTTCTTTTCTCCTGCTGAAAAAAATGCTCCGGCAGATGTGTTTTATTTTTTGGGTGAAACATATCTTGCTTCCGATTTACCCGACAGCGCGCTGTGGATGTTTTTCCAGTACGAAGATAAATTCAACGGCAATCCCCCCATACCGGTTGACCGACAAATCAGAAATTGCATCAACGCGAAAAATTCCAAAAAGAATCCGCGCGATGTGAGCATGAAAAATCCGGGCAAGAATGTGAATTCGTCTTTCGCGGAAACAAATCCTGTTCTAACCATAGATAATTCCGTAATGTTTTTCGCTTCGCGAAGAGTTGCGAAGGATGCGAACAAGCAAGTGAGCAACGTGACTGGAAAATTCGATAAAGATATTTACTACACCTTCAAAGATAAAAGCGGAAAATGGGAGCCGGCAATTCCGTTCAAGTGGAATACCGCTCAAGACGAAGCGCCACTTTATATTTCTCCTGATGGTCTGACTTTATATTTCTGTAAAGATGTAAAAGGACAATCAGATATTTTTTCAAGCAACTATGTAGATAAAGTTTGGAGCAATCCAAAACCCGTTTCTGAAATTAATTCTTCCGCGAACGAAACGGGCGTTTCAATTTCTGCAGATGGAAAATATTTATACTTCTGTTCAGACAGAGAAGGTGGAAACGGAAAGTTCGACATTTATCAATGCGTAAAAGTTGGAACGAAATGGAGCGCGCCAAAAAATTTAGGAACTGCGCTCAACACTTCCTTCTCCGAAATTTCCCCCTATATAAATCCCAACGGCAAAACTTTATTCTTTGCTTCCAACGGCTACCGCGATGGAATGGGCGGCTACGATATTTTTTATTCCGAACTGAAAGACGATGGAACATGGACACATCCCGCCAACATGGGTTTTCCCGTCAACACCACGCGCGATGATATTGACTATTACATCACGGGCGGAGGAAACCGTTACTACGCAACCGTGCGTGAAGACAAAGACAGTTACGACATTTTCAAAATTGAAGGAGGCGGATTTCCCGTTGAAAATATTGAATCGGGCGGAATGGTAACGCTCACGCAGGAGATGAATGTATCCGATGTGGTGGAAGTTCAGAAGACCGTGGAGAAAGAAGTGGAAGTGGTGGAAACTGTTGAAACCACTGTGGAAGTAATTAAGGAAGTGGAAAAAGTGGATGTGGAAAAAGAAAAACGGCAAATGGATTCGATGATGGTGCTTGCGAAAAAAGAAGCGGGACTTGAAAAGCAGCAGTTCGAAATTGAAAAAGCAAAATACGAAGCGCAGAAAGCGCAGGCGCATGCCGATAGTTTGAAAGCCATTGCCGATATGAAAACTGCCGATGCAAACAAAGCAAAAGCGGAAGCCGATGCAAAAAAATCTGACGCTGACAAAGCCAAAGCCGATGCCGACAAAGCAAAATCAGATGCAGTAATTTCTGCTTCTGAAGCCGCGAAAGCAAAAGCCGATGCTACCATTGCTGCAGCGCAAAAAGCAAAGGATGATGCCGCGGCTGCCAAAGCAAATGCCGATGCAAAACTTTCTGAAGCTAACAAGGCCAAAGCCGATGCGGCAACAGCTGCTGCAGAAGCCGCGAAAGTAAAAGCCGAAGCTGATAAGCAAAAAGCAGCAGCAGCAGCAGCAGAGGCAGCAACAGCCAAAGCAGCAGCGGAACAAAAAAATAATGAACTGAAAATTCAATTGGCAGAAGCAGAGAAGCCGAAGAACGAAGCCGCGAAAGCAAAAGCCGATGCCGACAAAGCGAAAGCGGAAGCCGATAAATTAAAAGCGCAGGAAACAATTGCCGCTGCCGCGAAATCAAAAACGGATGCGGTGATTGCTGCCTCTGAAAAAGCAAAAGCGGATGCCGATGCCGCAAAGTCAAAAGCCGAAATTGCTTCCGCGGAAAAAGCGAAAGCTGATGCAGCGAAAGCTGATGCTGCCGCGAAAGCCGCGCAGGCAGCAGCCGATGCAAAAAATGCCGATGCAGCAAAAGCAAAAGCGCAGGCAGAAATTGCTTCTGCGGAAAAAGCAAAAGCCGATGCCGCAAAAGCCGATGCAGTTGCGAAGACAGCGCAAGCCGCAGCCGATAAATCAAAAGCAGATGCGGATTCGAAAAAAGCAATTTCCGATGCTGCCGCTGCCGACAAAGCAAAAGCAGATGCTGCCAAAGCCGATGCCGCTGCAAAAATTGCGCAGGCTTCCGCTGATAAAGCCAAAGCAGATGCGGACAAAGCAACTGCAGTTGCCGAAAAAGCAAAAGCCGATGCGGACGCTAAAAAAGCGGATGCCGATAAATTAAAAGCGCAGGCAGATATTTCTGCTGCGGAAAAAGCAAAAGCGGACGCAGCCAAAACTCAGGCGGCCGCTGAGAAAGCGAAAGCAGATGCGGAAAAAGCAAAAGCGGACGCAGAAGCAAAAAAAGCGCAGGCGGAAATTATCAAAGCACAACAACCGCAACCGCAGAAAACAAATTCCGGAAATAAAACAGGAGGAGCAAAACCAAATCCGAAAGGAGAAAAATAATTGCTGAATTTATTAAAGAGAAAGGAGGGAGTGACATTCCTCCTTTTTTATTTTAGAAATCAGTGGAGCAGGTTATTCGGGCGCGTGTAAATCATCTGCATCACATTAATATTTCTCATTGAGAAAGCTGCTTCGCAATAAGAAAAATAATAATTCCACTTGCGGATGAATTTTTCATCGAAGCCAAGTTTTTTTATTTCAGAAATGTTTTTGTTGAACTGTTCGCGCCAGATGGAAAGTGTTTTCGCATAATCCAAACCGAATTCTTTCAAATCAACCAGCGATAAATCTCCGGTGGAATTTATTGCGCGGTTAATTCTTCCAACCGATGGAAGAAGCGAACCGGGAAAAATATATTTCTGAATCCAGTCCACGCCTTTGCGAAAACTTTCATAGCGGGAATCAGGGCAGGTAATTACCTGCAGAGCAAGAATTCCGTTCTTCTTTAACAACTCATGGCATTTTTTGAAATATACATCGAGAAATTTATCTCCGACCGCTTCGAGCATTTCGATGGAAATTATTTTATCGTACTGCCCTTCCAGTTTTCTATAATCAAGTAATTCTATTTTTATTTTATCGGAAAGATTTTCCTGCGTAACTTTTTCTTGTGCGAATTTTAATTGTTCTTCAGAAATTGTAATGGAGTTTACTTTGCATCCATAATTCTTCGCCATGAAAATAGCGTTGCCTCCCCATCCGCTTCCGATTTCCAAAACATGGTCAGATGATTTTAGTTTCAGTTGCTCGCAAAGCCGTTTGTATTTTTCTAATTGCGCCAGCTGTAAATTTATTCCCTCTTCTTTAAAATAGGCGGAAGAGTAGGTCATTGTCGGGTCAAGAAATAATTTGAAAAAATCATTATTCAAATCATAATGCTCTGAAATATTTTTTTTGGAACCGTTCAGATCGTTTGCATTTTTCCAATGAGAAATTTTATTCCAAAATTTTAAAAGATTAAGCGCAAATGTTTTTGTTCGACTTCCGGAAAGCCCCGGTGCATTTTCAATGTTGAGCAAAAACCATTTTATGACATTGGAAATATTATCTGTTTCCCAATCCCCATCCACATACGATTCGCCAAAGCCGATATCTCCAAACAAAACACAGCGTTTGAAAAAAATTTCATTTCGGATTTCTATGTTCGCTGAAATAGTTCCTTCTCCGTTACCAAGCGCAAATAATTCGCCAGAGGGAAGGGAGATGCCTAATCTTCCCTTGTCCATTTTCGCGAGCATCTCCAGGACGATGGATTCGTAAAAAGATTTTTTTCGTGTGAGTGCGAGGGTGTTCATTTGATTTAAACTCTTATTCCAATCACAAGCATATCGTCAATCTGTTCTAAACTGCCTTTCCACTTTTTAAAAGTGTCAAAGAGAATCTCTTCCTGTTTCACCATCGGTTCATTCTGAATGGAGAGAAGAACTTCCTGAAGTTGTTTGTATTTGAATTTTTTTCCTTTGGGCCCACCAAACTGGTCGGCATAGCCATCGGAGAAAATATAAAGAGTATCGCCTTTGTGCAAATTTATTTTTTGGTTGGTGAACGGAAGACCTTTGCCGAGATAATATCCAATCGGGCGTTTGTCGGCAAGGTATTCTTCCATTTTATAAGTGCCGTTTTCTTTTCTGAGCAGGAGCAGCGGATTATAGGCGCCCGCAAATTCCACCGCGTTGTTTTTGTCATCAAACGAAAGCAGCGCAATGTCCATTCCGTCTTTTGTTGCGCCTTCTTTGCCGCTCTGCTTGAGCGCGCGGATAATATTAAAGCGGAGTTCGCTCAGAATTTCCGAGGGCTGCGTGATGCCCCGTTGGTTTACAATCTCATTGAGAAAAGCATTTCCGAGCATGCTCATGAAACCGCCCGGCACTCCATGGCCGGTGCAATCAACTGCGGCAATAATGCGCTTTCCGTTTTTTTCAGCGAACCAGTAAAAATCACCGCTCACCACATCTTTTGGCTGAAACAAAACAAACGCATCAGGAAAAAGTTTGTACTTGATTTCCTTGGCGGGAAGAATGGCTTCCTGAATGTTTTTTGCATAGTTGATGGAATCGGTTATGTCTTTGTTTTTTTCTGCTATGATTAAATTTTTAGCCATAAGTTCTTCATTGGTTTTTTTCTTTGCCTTGTAGCGTTTGTAAATTACAAATGCAATACTGGCAAGCGCAAGAAAAATAATTATGCAGACAATCTCTGTCCAGAATTGTTTTAGTTCGGTTAGTTCTTTTTCTTGTTTTGTAAGGGCATCTTTTTTGTCTTCTTCAAGTTTTGTTACTTTCTCCTGCTTTTCAATTTCATATTTTGCCTGAATTGCCATTGCTGTATTAACATTTTGATTCTTTATTAAAGAATCATTTATTTTCTGGAAACGATATGCATTTTTGTAATCCTCCAATGATTCAAATGCAATTCTAATTGGGTCTACCACCTCTGTTATTAATTCGCCAATGTTTTTTTTGTTTGCGTATTCAAAAGATGATAATAATAATGGTAATGCCTGTTTATTTTCCCCTTGGTTTAAAAATATTTTACCTTTTATGGCATTTGTCCAATTATGACCAAACTGATAATTATTGTTTAGATAATAACATGAATCTGATTTGCTGCAATAATAAAAAGCAGAATCAAATTCCCTTTTATTAATAAATAATTCTGCTACATTTATATAATCAACATCAGGACATTTTCCATTTTTCAATTTCAATGTTATGGCTTTATTATAATAATATAGTGCCGAATCAAATTTCATTTCATCTTGATAAACAAGACCCATCGTTCCCCAATTATATGGCAGCATATCATAATATTTTTGTTTTTCATTTATTGAAATTGCTTTTTTAAGATACTCTATGGATTTCTCATTGTTCTGCACACTACTATAAACCTGACCAAGCCTGAAGTACGAATTTGAAATTCCTTTAATGTCGTTTATTTCTTCTCTTATTTTTAATGAAGTATAAAATTTTTCTGCTGCTTTAGAATAATCAATATTCTGAAACAAATAATAACGTCCTTCAAGTACATTGGCGTCTCCAATGGCTTTTTTATAATTAATTCTTCCTGATAGATTAATTGCGCTGTCGCAATAGAATACCAATTTGTCACTATTAAATTCCTCCTTCGCTACCTGCAATAGAATTTTAATTTTATTTGTGTCAACTTTTTCTTTTGCAAGAAGTGTTAGCAGGGAGTCAATTTTATTTTGTTGCCCCAAGCAAGAGCAACTAATAGCAAAAAATAAACTGTAGGAAATTATTTTTCTCATCAAGAAATATTATTTGTAAGACCTGTATACTTCCCGCTGCAAATCTATATGCGAATTCTTTTTGTGGTATGGAATTTTTTTCAACCATAGCTTGAACGCATTCCAGTGAATCAAAGATATGATTTGTAAAGTTATAAACGGGAAGCGGATGGCGTACCAGAATAATCTTGAATTGGTAAGTTCTTTTCTTGTGCCCGTGAGTGTAGTGATGATTATTTTATTATTGTCTTTTGCAAGTGTATCAATTTTTATATTCAGTTTTTCATCAGGAATTCCAATATTAAAATCGAACTGTGTATCCATATCTGTAAAAGGAGAAACGTAAAAGTGCTTTGTGGTGTTGAGATGGAATTTCTTACCGTAAAAGTTTTCTTTGCTGAGGAAGAATGGTTTCATTTCCCTGTAAGTGTTGCTGATTTCAACAACACAAGACCTCACCTCCAACCCCTCTCCTTGAGAAGGAGAGGGGAGTATGAAGTAAAACGAAACAGGATTGAACTGGTATCCGAATGTGCAGAGGTTTGTAAGAAGAAATATTTTTTCATTTTTCAATTCAATTCCGTTTTGTTTCAGGTAATCTCTGATATGTTCTTTAGTTGATTTTGTTTTATCGGGATTTTCTTTTGGCAGTTGCAGATGGTCTTTGTCGCGGAAGTTGAAAACATTAAAACGATTCCTGCTGATGAAGAAAAACTTTTTTGCGAGAACATCAATTTCATCCCAATCAATATAGAACATGAACACATTGTAATGAAATCGGTGTTGCTTCGGTTCAAAGCGATGGTGCATTACTTGCGCTCTGTATAAACAGGAATTCATAATACTTTTTTTCCAGTTAATTGCTCGCATAAATTTACAGATGACAACAATGCGTCCTCATGAAAGCCATATCTGAAATAACTTCCGCAAAAATACAGCGGACCGCTTTCGTTTAATTTTGGTAATTCTTTTTGTGCTTTCACGGCTTCCAAATCAAACAGCGGGTGAGTGTATTCAATTGTCTTGATTATTTTTTTCTTATCAATATTTTCTTCGCTATTAATATTCACAAAATAATTTTTCTTTTCCGAAACTTGTTGAAGTGAATTCATCCAGTAAATTGTAGAAGGCATTAAAGTATTATTCTTTTCTTCTATTCTGTAGTTCCAGCTTGACCATGCGCGTTTTGTTTTAGGCATTACGCTTTCATCTGTGTGAAGCGTTGCAATATTTTTCTGGTACTTAAATTTGCTCAGCAATCTTTTTTCTTCTTCTGTTGGATTTGAAATCATTTTTAAAGATTCATCTCCGTGAGAGGCAAAAATTACTTTATCAAATATTTTTTCTCCATTCTTTGAAATTACTTTTGCTTTATTATTTTCTCTTTCAACTTTCACGACAGGATTATTAACTTCAATTTTTTCTTTGAAAGGTTTGATAAAGATATCACGGTAGGTTTTGCTTCCGTTTTCTACTGTGTACCACTGGTGCTGTGTATTCAGTCCGAGGAAACCGTGATTGAAAAAAAATCTTACGAGCGTTTGTGCCGGGAAGTTGACCATTAAATCCATCGGAGTGCTCCACACGGCAGAACACATCGGTATTAAATATTTCCAGAGCATGTCTTGGCTATAATCTTCTTCCTTTATATATGTACTCAATGAATAATTATCGTACTTAGGATTATCAAGAATTTTTATACTCTCACTGTTGAAGCTGGAAATTTGTTTCAGCATTTTTATATATCGAGAACTGAAAATATTTTTCCGTTGCGCAAATAATCCGTTTAGTCCCGAACCGCAATATTCCAGTCCGCTCGGCACATGCTGAACGGAAAACGACATGGAAGTTTTTTTCGTGGGAACTTTTAATTCAGAAAAAAGTTTTGTTAAAAGCGGATACGTAACGTGATTAAAAACCATGAAGCCCGTGTCAATGAAAATTTCTTTTCCATCTTCATCAATAGTGATTGTATTTGTGTGTCCGCCTACATAATCATTCTTCTCGTAAATCGTCAAATCAAATTTATGCCGGAGAAAATGTGCGCAAGACATTCCCGCGATTCCTGTTCCGATTATAGCGAGCGACTCTTTCATTTTTTCCTGAAGAGATAATGACAAACCATCCACTCGTTTCCATTGTTAAATCCCCAGAGTTCAGCGCAAGCCATGAAGAAAATTCTCCAGTAGACAAACCATTTCAAAGCATTTTCTTTTCCATATGTATTTCCAAAAATGGAAATGATTTCTTTTTTATTCGAATCCATATTTTTCAGCCAGGCTTCTGAAGTTTTTGAATAATGGGTTCCGTTTACAATCCAGAAATTCTCTTTCACTAAATGCTCGTCAAAATAAAAAAGCAAATCATTGTTTGGCATTATTCCTCCTGTGAAAAAGTATTTGCTCATCCAATCCGATTCATCTTTTATTTCAAACTTGTAAGCAGATTTTTTGTGAGTGAAAATATGCACGAACAATTTTCCATCCTCTTTCAGCCAGTTTGAAATTCTTTTCATCAGTTCGTGATAATTCCTCATATGTTCAAACATTTCCACGGAAATAACTCGGTCAAATTTCTTATCGCCAGAAAAATGATTCATATCCGCTGTAATAATGGTAAGATTTGAAATGTTTCTCTTCTTTGCTTCATTGTCAATATAAATTTTCTGTGTGCGTGAATTGGAAACTGAAGTTATATTGCTCTTCGGAAATTTTTCCGCTATGAATAACGATAGCGAACCCCATCCGCAGCCGAGTTCAAGAATTTCCATTCCGTCTTTTAATTCTGCTCGCTCGCAGGTTAATTCGAGCATGTCGCACTCGGCAGTATTTAAATCAGAAACTCCTTCCTTATAATAACAGGAACTGTATTTCAAATGTTTTCCTAAAACAAGTTTGTAAAATTCTGTCGGCACTTCGTAATGCTGTTCATTTGCGGAATTAGTTTCAACAGCAATGGGAGAATTTTTCAGTTCGTCAATTAATTCAAGCAAATATTTTTTATTTGCTTCTGCGCTTCCTTTATTTTCTTCATAAAGCCGCTGCTGAAGCAATTGCCGAATCTTCCAGCAAATCAATGAATCGGGAATGATATTTTTCTCTAGAAGAAAATTTAAAACCATGACTGGTGAAACTAACTATTTTCTTCTCATCTTTGCTGAAACTTATTTCATGCAACATATATTAATTGACAGCGCCATCGGTATTCTTTCATTCATTCTTGTTGTCTACGCCATAGCGCAATTTATCAAAGACAACAGCATCGTGGATATTGCCTGGGGAATCGGTTTCATCATTGCCACCTCCATTTCTTTTCTCGAGTCGAATAAATTTTTTGTACAAAATCTTCTGGCGAATTCGTTGGTTGTTATATGGGGATTGCGACTTGCGATTTATATTTTCGTTCGCCATCACGGAAAACCAGAAGACTATCGTTATAAAGAAATGCGCGACAGTTGGGGAAAAAATGTTCTGCTGATGGGATTCTTGAAAGTTTTTTTTCCGCAGGCAATCGTGATGTACATAATTGCTTTTCCGATTCTGGTGGTGAATTCTTTTCCGCACAATGAAATTCAAATCACGGATATTGCAGGTGGAATCATCTGGCTCATCGGATTTTTCTTTGAAGCCGTTGGCGATATGCAAATGTTCAACTATAAAAAAAATCCGGCAAATAAAGGAAAAGTGATGCGCTACGGTTTATGGAAATTTACCCGCCACCCGAATTATTTTGGAGAAGCAACTATGTGGTGGGGAATTTTTCTGATTGCGATTCCTTCCGGTTACTGGTATCTCTCGCTTCTCAGTCCAATTGTAATTACACTCCTTATTATAAAAGTAACGGGCGTTGAACTGCTCGAAAAAAAATATAAAGACAATGTGGAATATCAGGATTACAATCGCAAAACAAATTCATTTTTCCCCGGGCTTCCGAAAAAATAATTTCAGAATTTCTACAGAATCATTCTTCACATTCGCAGTTGAAAACTAATTTATCTTGACAAATAATCGTTTTCTCTTCGGAAAAAATTTTACATTTGAAAAATCATTCAACAAAAAATGAATCTCTTTACAAAACTTTTCTTTTTACATTTTCTTTTTTCCGTTGTCGCTCTGAGTGAATTGGAAGGGCAGCAATACATCTGGACGCAGAAAGCATCTTTGCCTGCAGCTGCGCGCCATCGCTGCGCGGTGCTGAACATTGGCGGGCGCGCATATCTCGGGCTCGGGCATTACAACGTGATGGGCGATGTGCTCTTCGATGACTGGTGGGAATATGACCCGGGAACAAATTCATGGACGCAGAAAGCAAATTTTGGCGGAGGAAAACGTTTAGGCCCTGCTTACTTCACCATCGGAAATAAAGGTTATGTCGGAACAGGAAGAGACATCACCGGGACAAACTACAATGACTTGTGGGAATATGACCCGATGACAAACAAGTGGACACAAAAAGCTTCGTTTGCAGGTTCCGCCAGAAGGATGGCAGTTGGATTTCCCATAGGCAACAAAGGATATATTGGAACAGGCGAAGGTCCTACCAACTATCTCGCAAGTTTATGGGAGTACGACCCTTCCACAAATTCCTGGACACAAAAGGCATCCTATCCTCCGGGCGGAAGATTTGCTGCGACAGGTTTTTCCATAGGGAACAAAGGATATTTGGGAACAGGAGAAGATAACACCGGAAATTCCAGCAATGATTTTTATGAATATGACCCCGCCACAAATGTCTGGACGCTAAAAGCAAATGTTCCCGGAGTTGCACGCGAAGCCGCCTGCGGATTTTCTTACAACGGAAAAGGATACATCGGCACAGGTGAAGATTATCAGAGCGGAAATTCGCAAAGCGATTTTTATGAATATGACCCGACAACAAATTCCTGGGATACGATTGCAAATTTTGCCGGCACTGCCCGCAGATACATGGTGGGAGTTTCACTCGGCACAAGAGCATATGCGGGAACGGGAACCAGCGGAAATAATTTTAACGACTGGTGGGAATACGGAAATCTTTCAGCGGTTGATGAATTGAATCCGGAAGACAGGGTTTCAATTTTTCCAAATCCTTTCTCCGAAAGCGCTGCACTGCGAATTACTAATCCTGGCGAATTGCAAATAGAAAAATTACAGATAAAAGTTTTTGATAACACAGGAAAAGAAATTCTTCCACTTATAATTCGTAATGCGGATTCATTCGTAATTCGCAGAGGAGACATTGCCGCAGGAATTTATTTTCTCCGGTTGATTTCAGAAAACAAAATCATTGCAACTAAAAAATTTATTATTCAGTGAGAATTTTCAAAACGATATTGATTTTATTTCTTTCGCTTTTTTTTGCGAAAAGTTTTTCTCAGAACACCTGGAAAAAAGTTGCCGCTTTCGCAGGAAGCAAGCGCGAGCGCTCGGTTGGATTTGCATAGCGAACAAAGGATATATCGGCATAGGACAGGATACAGCAAACAATATGCTGAATGATTTCTGGGAATACGATACAACCTTCAATGCATGGACGCAACTTGCAGATTTTGGCGGAGTGGCAAGGCGCGATGCAGTTGGATTTTCCATCGGAAGCAAAGGATATATCGGAACCGGAATTGATAATTACGATTCGAATTTCGGAAATCAACTCAGCGATTTTTGGGAATATGATCCCGCTTCGAATGTGTGGACGCAGCGCGCAAACTTCCCCGGAAATTTTGGCGGAGGAGTTTACAAGGCAACCGGTTTTGAAGCGGGCGGAATGGGATACATCTGCGGAGGGCAGGTGGGTTCTTCTTCTTACAGCAACGAGTTGTGGCAATACAATCCGTCAACCAATATGTGGCTGCAGCGCGCAAACTTTCCTCCGGGTGACCGCTTCGGCTTGACAAGTTTTTCCATTAACGGAAAAGGATATGTGGGAACAGGCGCTGACTATAATTTAATGAACAACGATTTATGGGAATACAATCCATCAGGCGACACATGGGCGCAGAAAAATAATTTGCCCGCTTCGCAGCGAATGTACTGCACGGGTTTTGCCATCGGCACCAAAGGATACATTGCGCTCGGCACCGATGGCGGCAGCCGCACCGATTTATTTGAATACAATCCGTCCACAAATTCCTGGGCGGTGCGCTCGGCTTATCCGGGTGCGGCAAGAAAATCAACTCCGGCATTTACCATAGGCAACGAAGCGTTTGTGGGAACCGGCAGCAGCGATGCGGGCGACCGGAAAGACATGTATGTGTATTCTCCGCTGGTTCCCGCTGCCGTTGAAGAAATTTCACAGGAGAATTTGGTTTCTGTTTTTCCGAATCCTTTTGCTGAAACGGCAACACTGCGAATTACGAACCTTCACGCATTACGAATAGAAAAAATTCAAATTACATTTTTCAATTTAGCAGGAGAAGAAGTTCAGCCATTCGTAATTCGTAATTCGGATTCATTCGTAATTCGCAGGAATAATTTGAGAGCAGGAATTTATTTGTATAAAGTATCGGATGAGAAAAAAATAATCGGCACAGGGAAAATAATTGTTGAGTAAATGAAATTCAGAAATAATAGTTTCATTTTTTTTCTTTGTGTTGTTACTCTGAGTTCAGCGCAGCAAAATACCTGGACAAAAAAAGCCGACTTCACGGGAACAGAAAGAACTTCCGCAGTTGGATTTGCAATTGACACGAACGGCTACATCGGCACGGGCTATGACACTGCCGACTTCAAACGGAATTTTTACTCGTGGAATCAGAATAATAATTTATGGAGAAAAATTTCCGGCATCGGAGGCGCAAGTGGTTCAGGTCTTTCGCGCGACATGGCGGTTTGCTTTGTGGTGAATTCAAAAGCGTACGTGGGAACGGGACAGGGGCTTGCGTGGTACATGAATGATTTCTGGATGTATGACCCCGTTGCAAATGCCTGGACGCAGGTTGCAGATTTCATGGGCAGTGCACGAAGAGGCGCGGTGGGTTTTTCCATCGGCAGCAAAGGATATGCGGGCCTCGGGCTTGACCAGAACGGATTGCGAAATGATTTTTTTGAATACGACCCTGCTGCAAATCTCTGGACAGCCAAAGCAAATTTTCCAAACACACCGCGGCAACTCGCTGTGGGATTTTCCATTGGCGCGAAAGGATATGTGGGCACAGGCGATGACGGAATTCTGAAAAATGATTTCTGGGAATTTGACCCCGCAGCGAACACATGGATTCCGAAAGCGAATTTTTCCGGCACCCCGCGCAGAAGCGCTTGCGCGTTTGTAATTGACTCCATTGCGTTTGTCGGAACCGGCTATGACAACACGCTGAATTATAAAAATGATTTCTGGAAATATTCTCCCGCCACCGATTCATGGACGCAGATTGCAAACTTTGGCGGAACTCCGCGCGCCAATGCCGTTGCGTTTTCTGTCGGCTCATTCGGCTATGTGGGCACGGGCTACGATGGATTTATGCGGGGAGATTTTTGGGAATACAGCCCCGTGCTTGCCGTGGAAGAACTCGAACCGCAGATTTCCGTGAGTGTTTTTCCGAACCCGTTTGCTGAAAGCGCAACTCTGCGAATTACGAATGGAAACCGAATTGCGAATTACGAATTTAAACTATATGACATAAATGGAAAAAAAATTTCTCCTGAAATTATTCGTACTTCGGATTCATTCGTAATTCGCAGGGGTGGCATTGCCGCAGGAATTTATTTTTACGAAATCACTTTCAGGAATAAAATTCTTCACAGTGGAAAATTAATCACGCGCTGATTTTCTCTATCTTGCGCGAATGGAAAATTTTTCCGGGGAAAAACTTCCCTTCTCCAAACAAATTGCGTACGCCTGCGGAATGCTCGGCTGGAGCATTCTCACGAACATAATCGGAGTTATGCTCGTTTATTTTTATTTGCCGCCATCCACTTCCGGATTGGTGAATCTTTTATCTCAAACTTTAATTTTCGGGGTACTGAATCTTGCTGCGGCAATCACGGGCGCTGGAAGATTGTTCGATGCGTTTTACGACCCGTTCATCGGGCAACTCAGCGACCGAAGTAAAAATCCGAAGGGAAGAAGAATTCCGTTTATGAAATTTGCGATTGTTCCCGCCATGATTTTTTGTTCGCTTGTGTATTTGCCTATGACAAATCACGAAAGTATTTCGAACGCATTGTGGCTGACGATTGTTTTGATTCTGTTTTTTGTTTCTGCCACCACTTATATTATTCCGTACAATGCGATGCTTCCTGAAATGGCGCATACTTCGGAAGAAAAAGTGCGGCTCTCCACGTTTCAGCAGGCGGGATTTGTCTTCGGAATTATTATTTCTTCTGCAATCAATAATATTGCCGGTGTATTTCAACATATTTTTTCTTTTGAGGAACGGATTTCAGCCGTTCAGTTTTCTATTGTAGGATTGAGTATTCTCGGAGGAATTTTTATGGCCGTTCCTGTTTTTGCGATTGATGAAAAAAAATATTGCAAAGGGAAACCATCGCAGCTTTCTATTCTTCCTGCCATGAAACAAACATTCCGGAATAAAAATTTCATTTATTATATCACTGCCGATTTCTCCTGGTACATGGCGCTGTATATCATCGTGAGCGGCTTGCTTTATTTTCTCACCGTGCTGTGCGGGGGAAAAGAAGAAGAAGGATTTTACCTGATGGCAACCATGGTGCTGTGCTCGCTTTTATTTTATCCGTTCATTACTATTTTCGCCAATAAAACAGGAAAGAAAAAAATAGTGCTGTTTTCTTTTGCGCTGATGTCGGGAGTTTTTCTCTTGGTATATTACCTTGGGAAACTACCTCTTCCACCGAAAACTCAAATGTACATGCTTGCCATTTTTGCTTCGCTTCCATTGGCTACGCTCGGAATTTTACCTCCCGCCATTCTTGCCGAGATTGCAGAAGAGGATGCGAAAACCTCCGGTGAAAACCGCGAGGGGCTTTACTTTGCGGTGAAATATTTTTTCGTGAAACTCGGGCAAACATTCGGCATGGGGTTGTTTGCTTTTCTTACGCTCTATGGAAAAGACCCCGGCAATGATTTTGGTTTGCGGCTAAACGGCATCTGCGGGTTTGTGTTATGCGTGATTGCGTTTGTTGTTTTCTCAAATTTCAGAGAAGATAAAAACGTTAGCGGCAGAGTAGAAAATAAATAATTGTTTTCGATTTCATTTGCCACCTAAAATTATTTTACCGAATAAATCATTAATTGCGCCTCTCTGTTCGTCCCCGATGGTGAAGCAAGGAAAATTTGTTTGAGTTCAGGAATGAAAAGTGAAGTCCGCGCTCCTGAATGGGAAGAAATTTTTCCGCTTGCCAGATAATTATTTACATCGGTTTGTTTTATAATATCAATGTAGCCGCCACCGCAACTCAGATAAATTTCTTTGGTTGTGTTGTTGTAAAAAATATCATCCACATCGTTATCAATATCCAAGGAAGAATTTATTTTTCCTGTTTGTGTGTCCAACACCAACATCTTTGCAGGATGACGGCAGCCAATGAACAAGCGGTGGTTGGTTTCATCCAGCGCCATAGGGAAATTTGATTTTGCTTCTGTCATTTTCCATTGAGCAATGACGGAATTATTTTTCAAATCAATTACCTCAATCAAATTCGCATCGGGGACATTGACATATATTTTATTTACTGATTTATCTATCTGAAACGATTCGGGATGACCGGATAATTTTATGTCTTCGGTTTGTTTGAAGGTGATTGCATCAATTATTGCAATTGCGCCTTTTTCATAGCCGACAAAAATTTTTTGAGAAGCGGAATCGTAGCGGACATTATCCGCATCGCCTGACAGCGTAACGGAATGAGTTTGTTGATAATTATCAGCATCAACTGCAACACAATTTCCATTTCCGCCATTGGCAATAAAGATTGAATTGTTTTCAGGGATATAAATAATTCCCTGCGGTTCATCCATGTCTTTGATACTATGAATGACTTCTCCTTTTTTCAAATCAACTACTTCAACGGTATTGTTACTGAGAGCGGCAACGTAAGCAATTTGCTTTTTAAGATTGATTGCAATGTGGTCAATTCTTCCTGAAACATTCGGAAGCGAAATAGTTTTTTCCAGTTTCAGCAAATCGGATTCGGGTTGTGCTGTGGAACAATTCAGAAGAAATAAATCCGAAAAAATTCCTGCTGTAAGTAATAAATATTTTTTCATTTTTTATTTTTAAAAAGGTTGAACCAATGCGAAGAAAAATTGTTTGTCTTCTTTTGAAACGGCAAAGTCAAAACGCAAAGTTGTATTTTCATTCCATCCGATTCTCAGGCCAAGCCCTTCGGAGAAGCGAAAATTTTCCGTATGAGAAATTCTATCCAAACTATTCCACACACCGCCTACATCAAAAAACGGAACCGCGCTGAAGGAAAAATGCTGTTTGAGTTTATCCAACTGCCAGAAGCGCGTGCGGAATTCCACATTCGTAAATTCCATTACGGGCGCAACGAAACGGCTTTGCTTGAATCCGCGCAGCGTTTCCGAACCGCCCAGTCCTTCAATTGTTTTCTCCGAACTTTCTTCATCCTGAAATTCAAAAAAAGGCGCGTTGCCGATAGTATAGCCGATTCCCGTAGTGGTGGCGAAGACACACTTCCTGAAAATCTTCTGAAGAATTTTATGGTAGTAATTGAAGTGCAGAAAAGTTTTGTAGAAATCGAAGTCAGAACCGAGCGCTTTCAACGAGACCTCATTCATATACTCTGCAAAAATTCCGTTGGAGGGGTCGGTTTCCAAATCGCGCGTGTCGTAAATCAATCCCGCCTGCAGCAGCGGAACGGTGTTTCTTCCGTAGCCCAGAATTTTTCCTGCAAGCGCATGACGGTGCAGCAATGAATTTTCATTCAGCGGACTTGTATAATTAGAATACGAAAGTTCATAACCGAAGAGGAGCCGCGCTTTTCCCTCGAGGAAACTTCTTTCCATAATCAAATTCAGAATGGCTTCTTCTTTCTGATAGGTGTTGTAAAAATTTTTTTCTCCCGAAAGAGAATTTTCATACGCGGTGTAGGAAGCATTGTTCACCAGCGATTGTGTGGTGTCGCCATTCGGAAAATAACTCAGCGGCTTGAGCGATTCTTCCGTAATTCCGAAGTAAAGCCAGTTCGGGTCCACTTCATAACCCAACTCACCGTGAAATCTCCATTTCGTATTGAAGAGATATGGAATTTCCGTCTCCAATCTTATTTCGCGCTGCGAACGAGTGGTGTAAAATACGATGAGATTAACCACTGCGCGGTAAGGCGTGTAAGCGAAAAAAGGATCGGTGTGTTTGCCGTTAAAAAATAATTGCGCTTCCACTCCCGCGCCCAAACCATTGAGCGGGTCGGAACTTAAATCGGGAACGCCTGTGATGTAGGGTCCTTCTTTTTTGCTGGCAAGGTCTTCGTCCGATAATTTTTTTTCATCGGCAATGGCGAAAGGAAGCCTGCCTGCCGGCAAGGCAGGTGTAACGGAATCTTTTTGCGCGGAAGAGTCCGATGCGAACAGGAAACTATTCAATGCAATAAACAGAAGGATTCTTTTCATGTGAAAGAACAAAAGTAAATTCTATTTCTGAAGAAACGTTGGAGAAAAAACACTGCAAAATTTCCCTAACTCACTTTCCCCCTGAATACCATTCCGATTCCCAGCCGCAGTTTCACATACACGAGCGAAAACTCAGCGAGGTTGTTAATGCCCACCACGTTCGCAACAAAATTCACATTCGGATTATGCGTGCTGCTGATGTCAATGTTGTTATCGTTCCAGAAAGAACCATAAGGGCTGAACGCAGCGCCCACCGTTATTCCGTAATTCCCGTTGAAGATTTTTCCGATGGCATTGCTTGAATTCATGAGCGCGGAAGCATCGGGGATGGCGTGCGGCATGTAATCAAAACCGAGCGAGCCATCGAGCATGTAAAAATTATTTGTTGCCGACACATCGTTCACAGGCGTTCCTTCCAGGTGAGAATGAATGCCCGCGCTGCCGAAATCAATTCCGAGAGAAGGATTGATTATAATATGCTTTCCGGCAGGAAACATGTAGCCGTAACCTATTTTGATGAAACTTCCCGTGGTGGTGGTGCGGGAATTATCCAGAACCAGATTGCGCTTGAGAAAAAAATTAAAATCAAAATCCAGCACCGAGTTGTGAAGGATGATGGGAAAGCGCATGTTCCACGAAGGAAAATCATTTGCAGCCGAGGCGTAACCGCTGGCATTGAGAACCGAATTGATGGAATGAAGCGAAGCCGGATTCATGTACGAATAGCCGGGACCGAATTCCATGCGGAAGCCGCCAATATGGCTGCGCTTCGTTTCTTCCTGCGAAAATAATTTTGGTGAAGCGAAAGCGGTGATGAAAGCAATAAAAAGAAAGCCGTAAAATTTTGTTTGCACGATGTTTTGTTTTCACAGAACAAACCAAAAAACATACCAAAAAAATTCCCGCGCAGGATTTCTGTTGTTTTTTTTCTTACGGCTTACCACTTATCAAAAAAATCCGACCACTTACTAATTTGTTGAAACATTTGGCAATTCATGCCGTACCTTTGGACATAACAATAATTTGCATTCATGAAAAAACTTTACTCTCTTCTCCTCGTCCTGCCCGCCTTTGTTTGTGTTCAGGCACAAAATGGATTGGGCATTTACAAAATGCCGGCCGGCTACACCATCAATCAGGTCCGGTTTAAAAATGCACTTGCCGTTGACAAGAATAACAATGAGTGGATTGCTTTCAAAAGCATTGGTGCTGCAAAGTTTGACGGAACCAACTGGACAGTGTACAGTAAAAGCAATTCCGGCATTCCATCTGATACCGTAAATGCGCTGGCGGTAGATGCAGGCAATTCAATATGGCTCGGAACAAATGCAGGCGTGGCAAAATTTAATGGCAGCAACTGGACGGTTTACAACAAAAGCAATTCGGGTATTGCAAGCGATACGGTGATTGCCGTTGCTGTGAACGGAAATTCTGTTTATGCAGGAACACGCAGAGGAGTTTCTGTTTTTAATGGCAGCAGTTGGACTACTTATTCCGTTTCCAATTCCGGCATTGTAGGCGATACAGTGAATGCAATTGAGTTTGCAGGAAGTTCAGTTTATTTTGGAACAACGCGCGGGCTTTCCCAACTTTCGGGCAGCAACTGGACGACTTACAATGCTTCCAATTCGGGATTGAAAAATAATATCATTCTTTCTTTTTATTACGATGGAAGCAACTTGTGGTTTGGCACAAACGGAGGCATTCATCAATATTCCGGAGGCATTATCACTCCGCTTGATTCCTTGTATTCTATTGCCCCTTTTCAATTCCCCGCAGGAATTTCTATTACCAAAGGTTTCCAGGGCGGAATTTTATTTGACTGGGACGGAGTTAACCTTGCTGAATTTATTCCTTCTTCAGCGCAGTTAAAAATTTATTATTTGCCAAATACATTTTCTTCCGGTGCGGCATCGCGGTTGTTTCAAAAAGACGCTTCAGGCGTTCTTTGGTTTGTGAATCGAATCGGAGCCGATACCAACAGGGTTAAATTATTCTCTTTCGATTTTTCAAATTATGTTACGCCTGCTCCGGGCTGCTACACTATTACTCCCGATAATTTAAAACTGCTCGACATTAATCAAGTGAGCGCAGCCGTTCTGAACCGCGGTGACCTGCACTGGAATCCAATGCAACAATCTCACGGGTTATATGAAGTTCCCAAAGGGAGCGGTACGGATGCAGTATATGCTTCCGCAATATGGTTTGGCGGGCTTGATTCAGGAGGGCAACTGCATTTATCGGGACAGGAATACAGAAACGCGGGCTGCGATTTATACCCGGGACCCATCGGTGTTTCCAATCCTTCCGCGTATGATAAAATCTGGAAGTTAGACAGGTACAAAGTAGAAGAGTTCAAATATTACTGGGCGAAAGGCGATGTGCAGAACGGAACTTACATACCTGACCAAAGCATTTTAACCTGGCCCGCCATTAACGATACGAGTTACGCGCCTTTTGTAGATATAAACGCAAACGGAATTTATGACCCGCTCACCGGTGGCGATTATCCGAAAATAAAAGGCGACCAGTGCCTCTATTTTATTATGAACGACAGCGGAGTGCATGGCGAAACCGGTTGTTTGCCTATGAATGTGGAGATTCATGCTATGGCGTATGCTTTCACCTGCCCGCAACTTGCAGACAGCGAGCAAACACTCAACTATACTACGTTATATCACTATGAGTTTTTTAATAAGAGCGCGAACGTATATAATAAAACTTATTTCGGTTATTGGCAGGATGTGGATTTGGGTTGCGCCACCAATGATTATGTGGGCTGTTATCCTGCGGGAAACTATGGTTACTATTATAATGGCGATTCGATAGACCTTTCATGCTCGGGAGAATTAGGCTATGGCTATCCTCCTCCTCCAATACTCAGCACTGTAATTTTAAACGGTGCATTGGCAGATGCTAACGACAGCATTGACAATGACAATGACGGAACCATTGATGAAGCGGGAGAAAAAAACCTGATGACAGATTACTCCTATTTTATTAATGGGGCTGCGTATCCTATGCGTGACCCTGCAAGTTGTGTGGAATTTTATAATTATATGGAATCCCGATGGGAAGACAGTACTGCTTTTACCTATGGAGGCAATGGTTATAATGGCGGCAGCGGCACACCAACCCGTTTTGTTTTTCCTTCTTTTCCCTGGGACACCGGCTGGTCGGAAGTTACAGCAGGCAATACGCCCGGTGACCGCAGGGGTTTAATCGGCTCCGGTCCGTTTACATTTAACCCAGCGCAAAGAGTGGATTATGACTTTGCGATTGTATGGACGCGCGATACCACGCTGCCGTTTATGTCAAAAGCAATCTTTGATAAAAACCTGCGCGATACAAAAAAAATACAGGAGTGGTTTGCGAAAGATAGTTTTCCTTCCTGCCTTAACCTGAGCAATCTCGGAATTCAGGAAACAAGCAATAGCGCAGATGATATTTTAATTTACCCGAATCCGTCTGAGGGAAAGTTCACGATTTACAATTCAAAGCTGAATGTTGAGAGAATAGAGATTTATAATTTGTTGGGAGAAAAAATTTATTCTTCAACTCCGAACGCTAAACTCCAAACCATAAACCTGAGCGCAGCGAGTGGAATTTATTTCCTCACTATAAAAACTGAGCAAGGAACAGCAAATAAAAAAATAATCATCTCCGCAGAATGAACTCGTCTCCGATATATCGGAGCGGTGCCGTACTTTTGTCGGACAGCAAATGACTATTGAATGACGGTTGCTTGTTTTGATTTCTCCCTCACCGTTTCTGTAAAAGTGCGGTTTTGGATTTTGCTTTCGAGCCAGTTTCTAAAATCAAAATATTCGTACGCAGTTTTAAGAGCCGGCTCATCGGCAGAAGCGGACAATTCTTTTTGAAGAAGAGAAAATATTTCTTTATGCCGCTGCGTATCCTCTGTTCTGGAAATTTTACGAAACGATTTCAGCATTAGTTTTTCCAAACCGTACAGGCGGTTTCGTTTTGAAAGAAAACGCTCGGAAGATTGAATGGCATACGGGAGCATATCAAGGTTGCCGATTTCGAAATGCACAATCAGATTTAAAATGCGCGCCATGCTGTGAAGGTCTTCGCGCGAAGAATCGGTATCGTTCAGTATTTTATTCAGCCAGCGGAGCGCATCCGAAAATTTTCCTGCCATGAAAAAAATATAAAAAGTGTTATGATACAGCACGAGCAAATGTTCGCGCGGAATTTTATTTTTGAATTTCGCCAGTCCTTCTTCCAGTTGCGGAATGGCCGGCAGTGCTTTTTCGGGTTCGCCAATAGTTGTATAGAGGTAAAATTCGAGCATGAACGAGCGTGAAAAAATCCGGACACGTGTGTACTCCGAACGCGCATGCAGGTGGCGGATTTTCAGAATGCAGGCAAGCGCTTCATCGTATTTTTTAAAGTACAAACAAGCCGCAACCAAATTGTTAAGCAAACCGATGTAAGGATTTATTTTTTCTCCGATAATTTTTTTATCGCTCTCCATCATTTCCAGATGCTTTCTGCACCATTTGTAAAGATTTTTCCAGTCCTGGAGGACGAAACAAAAAATTTCATTTGTGAAAAAATAATTTATGCGCGATTCAATGGTGCGCGGTTTCGATTTGGAAACCCGTGAAAGTATTTTCTTTAATTTGCTTCGCTGTGTTGTGCTGTGCAAATGCCCCGTTTTCGCAGAGGAAAAAAACATTTCCCCATAAACACGCCAATAATCATTGTCGCTCTGAATGGTTTCAAGCGTTCGCTTTTCTTCTTCATACAGATGATTTATTTTTTCAAGCGAGTGGGTGCCGCCTGCCGCTGCGTTGATGATTTTTTTCTCCCAATAAAAAACTTCAGGAAGAAGATGAAACAATTCATGGTGATAAGCAATTTGTTTTGCACGATGGATAAGTTTGGTGCATTGCGAATAAAGCCCTTTCTCAAAAAGGATTTCTGTCTGGCGGAAAATATTTTTCAGTTGAGCAGAAACGGAATTGTCGGAATGAAAAGCAGTGAGTGCTTTTAAAATCAGCCGGTAGAGATAACTTTTCAAATCAGGCAATTGCTTTTTGCCAAAGCGCTTTTGCTCGCGCAAAATGTCTTTCTCATCATACGCATCCTGCCTGACAATGGAATCAAATAATGATGCGTATTTATTCTGTCTGCCAATGGTGTGTCGGGATGCATAAAGTTTGAAATATCGTTTTTCCGACTGGCTGAGAGATTTTATGAGTTGAAACAGTTCTTGTGAATTAATTCTTGACATCCGATATAATTAGTTAATTGTTAATAGTTAATTGTTCATCATTTGAAAGAAAATTCTAAAATTAAAGATATAAAATAATATGTTTCTATTTCGCATATTCGCAGAGATTTATTATTCATACAATTTTGACTTCCGATAAAACAGAATATTTGATTTTCCCTCTTGATAAATAGTGTGGATATTTGTATATTGAAAAGGTATGTTTAAAGAGCAACATAATTCAGAAAGTTCCGTAGAACCCAATATAGTCATGTGGAAATTCTTTTTTACAACGGCTCCCTCTGCGCAAAGTAAAGCGTACAACCGTTTTGTTGGCGGGATGATAGCGCTCACGCTTGTCATTATTGCTTTGCTTGTTGTGTTTTCTTTTACTGCTAAGGCGCAAACTTCCCAATATGCTTCTTCTGTAATAGGTTATTCCACCCAGTACTCTACTCCGAGTTGGGCAGCAATTCAAGCAACAGGCGCTCCAAATGTAGCCGGCTGTGCTGACAACGCAAATGCATGGGCAAGCGCTACGGCTGATGGTCAGCGGGAATTTTTAGTACTTGGATTTACAACTGCCCAGCAGGTTGACCAGATTATTGTTTACGAAAGTTATGCTGCGGGAGCAGTAGATACCGTATGGCTGAGAAACTCTTCAACGGGCGCATGGAATAATGTATGGAGCACTACGGCTGCATCAGCAGCATGCCCCCGTTCGCTCACTATTAATATTACCGCCACTACCTATAGTGTGGATGCTATCCGCATTGCATCCAATTCACCTGCTGTTGCAAACTGGAACGAAATAGATGGAGTGCAAATATCGGTAACCCTCCCTATGACTTATACTTCGAGCACCACTACGCAGAACAATACAGCATTGGTAGGAGTCAACACTACTAATAATGAAGTCCTCGGCATACAAATTGTAACTTCTGGAAGCACTTCACCGCTAAGTGCAACCAGTTTTTCTTTGAATACAACAGGAACCACTGCTCCCGCAACAGATATCACCAATGCAAAAATTTGGTATACCGGAACAAGCAATTCGTTTGCCGCTACTTCTCAATTCGGCTCCACAGTGCTTGCACCGAATGGTTCTTTTACCTTCACAGGAAGTCAAACATTATCTACAGGAACAAATTATTTCTGGCTCAGTTATGATATTCCCGCAGGAGCAACAGTAAATAATTTTATTGACGGAGAATGCACATCGCTTACCGTAACTACTCCACACACTCCCACTGTTACCGCTCCTGCCGGCAACAGACAAATTTCTCCGATAGCTCCGCCTACTTTTCAATGTTCAACAACCAACTGGGGAAGTTGCGGAACTGGTCCCTATAAAATTGACAAACCCTCGTGCACCACAACCAATGATTTGATGATTGCGCACTTCACTTATGTTTACAATACGGGCGATGCAGGCATTACTCCTCCTGCAGGATGGACGCAAATTTTTCTAACCAATACTTCTTCGTCTCCTACGATGACCGCTTTCTATAAAATTGCTACATCCTCAGAACCGGCTTCCTATTCTTTTTCCGGAACTTCAAACGGAGCCGACCAGAGCATGGGAATTTTAATTTACAGAGGCGTTGATACTTCTGACCCGATTGAATCCTTTGGCGCAGCAGCAACTTCGGGCACCAGCCACACTACGCCTTGCATCACCGCCACCACCGACCAGGCAATGATTGTTGCATTGTTTGGTTTGGCTGCCTGCAATGTTTGTCCTACCAATTACAACTGTGCAAACAGCAGCGGAGGAGGCAATACCACCAATGCATGGACTCCTCCTGCCGGAATGACGGAACGATACGATTATGGCGGAGTGCAAAATGCGGGAAGAGCGCATTCGGGAAATGATGTGGTGCAGGCAGCAAAAGGATGTGTTCAGAAAACAGCAACTTCCTACGCTTCTGCAAGTGGAGTATCTGCAATTATTGCTTTGCGCCCTTCCGGAGTGAGCAATTATTACAGCACACTTTACAAGGGAAACGATATTGAATTTATGAATGTATCGCAGACATCTGTTTCGCTCAACAGGCCGGGCACGGTAAAGCAAAATGATTTAATGGCGGTGCATCTTTCTGCTGCTAACACGGTAACCGGTTCGGGCGCAACTCCTCCGGCAGGATGGACATTGATTCGCTTTGACCTTGAAGCAAGCGGCATCGGCTCGTGGCTGTATTACAAAATTGCAGGTGTATCCGAAGCATCTACTTATACTTTTTCTGTTTCATCGGGAATAAATCTTATGGGAAATATTATGGCTTATTCGGGAATCAATACCACAACGCCTTTGCAAACCTCCGCAGGCGCATCGGTTCCTTCGGGAACTTCTTATACAACTCCATCCATCACCACTACTTCCGACAGCGAACTTGTAATTGCTTTCTACACCTCGTATCAACAAACTTCTTTCACGCCCAATGCAAATACGAATGAGCGCTATGATTACAATAATGCGCAGAACCATTGGAAAACAATTTCGGCAGATGATTTTATTTTATCTCCGACAGGAGCAACTGGTTCTGTAACTGCAACAGCATCTTCCGCTGCTGTGGGCTTGGCACAAATTGTTGCCTTCAACCGCAATGCCGGAAAAGTTCCGGGAAGTTGCTGCGGATTTATAACTTCATCCACGCTGCCGATTGAACTTATTTCTTTTTCTGCTTCGTGCAGAGATGACAAAACGGTTTTACTCGAATGGGCAACCGCAACAGAAATCAATAATGATTACTTCACCATTGAAAGAAGCACGGACGGAAAAAACTTTGAAGCGATTGGAAAAATAAAAGGAGCAGGTAATTCTTCCGCCATCCGCAAGTATGAATTCACCGATATTGAACCGCCACTATCTACTGCCGTTGCCTACTATAGATTAAAGCAAACCGATTACGATGGCAAGTATGAATATTTTAATTCTGCTTCTGTTCACTGTCTGCCTCAGGATGGATTTCTGATTTATCCCAATCCGGCAAATGATAATGTAACGATAGAAATTAATTTATCAGAAGAAACAAATCTCAGCATTACTTTCTTAAATTTACTTGGACAAAATCTTTTAATGCGCTCTGAATTTATTTCAAAGGGAACGCATACACTTAATTTTTCTTTGAAAGAATTTCCGGCAGGAGTTTATGCGGTTGAAATTGTTAGCGGAAAAACAAAAACATACCAGCGAATAATCATTTCTAAATAAAATCCAATGAAGAAAATTTTACTCCCATTTGCCATCTGCTCTCTTATTGGTTTCAATCCCCTCGGGACATCTTACCTGCTTTTTTCCCAGCCCATCGTTTCCATCGGGCATACTTCCAATTTTGCGGGCGCATCGGCTTCTTCGGTAACTATTACTAAGCCATCGGGTGTACAACAAAATGATTTTCTGCTCGCGCATGTTTCGGGAAGAGTGATTTCGGGTTTTGCTTTGCTTCCGCCATCAAACGGCTGGACATTGATTCGCAAACTAAACACCGGCTCGCAGTTCGGCTCGTATTGTTTTTACAAAATTGCTTCTGCTTCAGAGCCGTCAACTTATACTTTCACGGATTCAACAGGCGCGATGCTCTATGATAAACTCGGAGTGATTTCCGTCTGGCGAGGAGTGGATATTATTTCTCCGATTAATGCAGAAGGCGATACCATCGTGAATGGTTCTCCGCACAGCGCGCCCTCCATTATCACCACTGTTGACTCGTGCATGATTGTTACTTTATTTTCGGATGGAAGCGGAAGCACCTGGACTCCGCCTTCGGGAATGACGGAAGAATATGATACTGCCGCAGCGCAAAGCAGTTGGGTGAGCGATGCGTGCGATTATGTATTGCAGCCCTCCATGGGAAGCACAGGAATAAAAACAGCAACGCCTTCTTCTAATTCTCTCGCCACTGCATTCATCATTGCGCTTCAGCCGCCAAGTTCTCCCACAAATGTTTCGGCTCTTTCTTTCAATGCGGATGTTCAGATATTTCCTAATCCCACGAGCGGGGTTTTTCAAGTGAGAAGTGAGAAGTTAGAAGTGAGAAGTATTGAAATCTATAATGTGTATGGAGAAAGAGTGTATTCGTGGAATAGTGGATTAGTAGATTCGGGAAAAACCAATCCACCAATTCACCAATCTACTATTGACTTAAGCGAAGCGCCCAGCGGAATTTATTTTCTGCAACTTAAAACAAGCGAAGGCATTGCAAACAAAAAAATAATCATCTCCGCAGAATGAACTTGTCTCCGATATATCGGAGCGGTGCCGTACTTTTGTCGGACAGCAAATGACTATTGAATGACGGCTGCTTGTTTTGATTTCTCCTTTACCACCTCCGCAAAGGGGCGGTTTTGTATTTTGCTTTCTATCCAGTTCGGAAGGTCAATGTAGTTGAGGATTTTCGCTTCAAACGGATTTTGCAGAAGTTTTTCGGTGAGGGTTTTTAATTCCTTCCATGCTTCCCTGTTTTCTTTTGCGGACGCATCGCGTGAAAATTTTTTACTGAAAAACCCGCTGATGGTTTTTTCGAGGCGGTAAGCATATTTATCTCTCTCAAAATAACGCTGAGCTGATTTGGCAAGATAGGTTAGGATGGCACGGTTTCCTTTTTCAAGATGCGCAATCATGTGCAGCAGGCGTGCAGAAACCTGCAAATCCATCCGGAAATCTTTTGAAGCATTGTTCACGATTTTATTCGTCCACTCTATTGCACGGGAATATTGCCCTGCGCCAAAATAAGAGTAGGCAATAATGAATTGAAATTCCATATGACTTTGTTTACCAATCTTACTTTTAAAATTTTCTAATCCTTTTTCTACTTCATCGCTGACAAGCAACACGGCTTTTTCAAATTCGCCTGTAATATGCAAAATGCTTAGTGAGAGCAAAGAGGAAGTGGAAAAAATAAAAAGGGCAATCCTTGAATTTTTAGGAGAGATGGTTTTAATGCTTTCAAGAATTTGTAATGCCTCACCGTACCGGGATAATTCTGTTAATGCAATGCTCATGTTCTTCATCAATGCAATATATGTTTTTTGTCGGTCTTCGATCTGATGAGGATGCGCTTGCATGATTTCGGTCAACTGTTTTATGTGCTGATATGTTTTCTGTAAATCCCCTATAGTGCGGAAATAAACGGATGCGCTTGTGTACATGTGAAGTTTGGCATCAAAGGGCAACTCTTTTTTCAGCAGGGAGAAATCCATAATTGCGCGCACACGATTCACGACATTTTTGCTTTTTACATAAACTCTTTCCGACTGAAATTGAAAAAGGCGGCTCTGAATATGGCGTGCACTGCAAATCAACTTATAGTTTTCTAATTCCTTCTTCTTTTGCTCCATCAACGCATCGAGATGATGGCTTGTAACGCCTGCATATTCTTTTGCTCCTATCACATTCGATTCCCAGTTCAGCAGTTCAAGCATTGCCAAATGATTCTCATGAAGCGATGCAAGTTTTTTTGCTTTGCGGATGAGTGATTCGCATTCATCATACAGCGCACGCTCAAAAAGAATTTCAATGGTGCGGAGCATGTCGTGCAACCTGCTTTGCACGGAATATTCCCGGTGATAAAAACAAAGCGCGCGCAAAAGCAGTTTATACAATTCATGCTTAACCACATGAAATCCTTTTATGCGAAGCGTTTTGCGAAGATGCGTTTCATCATACGCTTTTTGCTTAGCGACCGCATCAAATAACTTAACATAATTTCCTTCTTTGCTGTCGGGCAGATTATTCAGGAGGAAAATTTTGCAGTAGCGCTTTTCACTTCCGCTGAGGGATTGGATTAACCGGAATAAATGAGGGGCGGAAACCATGTGTAAATCTACATTTTAATTGCAAACAGAAGATTAATAATAATAGCACTGTATACTTACATACAGCACATAAAATTGGTTTGTTATCTAATTCAGAAACCTTATAATAGCAGAAATATATCTTGCCAAACATGTTATTTGTAATTACTTTTACATTATCAAACAAACCAGTAATTCATCTTCAATGTACAATTACTTTTTTCAAACAAATCCCGCGCATCAATGCAAGCCAATAAACCGGATGGTGTTTGTAGCCACTGTCCTGTCAACAATTATTATTCTGCTGTGTTCTTTTTCTCTTTTCGCTCAAAAAATTGCAGCGGGAGAAGCCCATTCTCTTTTTGTTTGCTCAGATGGCTCGGTAATGGCAACAGGGCGCAATAGCACCTATGGCGCCTGTGGCACAGGAAGTACTTGCTGCGACTTATGCACTCCCGCAAAGGTAAAGACAGGCGCATCGGGCTGCGTAACTAATTTATGCAGCATCACAGCCGTTGCTGCCGGAGGGGTTCATTCACTCGCCTTGAAGAGTGATGGAACTGTGTGGTCTTGGGGATATGACCAAGACCCTATATCTTTGGCGGTAACCGGACAATTGGGCAATGGCGATGCCACAGGCGCAACTCAAAGCGCACCTGTGCAGGTAGTGGCAGGCGCATCGGGCTGCGCAACCAATTTATGCAGCATCACAGCCATCGCGGCAGGAGGTTTACATTCCCTTGCCTTGAAAAGTGATGGCACCGTGTGGGCGTGGGGAGATAATACTTACGGGCAGTTAGGTGACGGCACCAATACGGCAAGAATCACACCTGTAAAAGTAACGGTTCTCACAGGCACTGTTACAGCCATTGCAGCAGGAAAATATCATTCACTTGCCTTAAAGAGCGATGGAAGCGTGTGGGCGTGGGGAAGAAACGATAATACTTATGGTCAGTTAGGCGATGGCACACTGATAAATAGAAACGCTCCTGTGCGTGTAGTAACAGGCGCATCGGGATGCGCCACTTATTTATGCGGCATCACAGCCATAGCAGCAGGAGCAAATCATTCCATGGCTGTTGGGAGCGGTGGCTCTGTGTTTGCCTGGGGAAGCAATACGGGTGGTGAATTAGGTGATAATACTACAACTCCCCGTTCCACACCCGTGCAGGTTCTGACAGGTGCATCGGGATGCGCAACTTATTTATGCAGCATTACAGCAGTTGCTGCAGGAAACAACCATTCCAAAGCGTTAAAGAGCGATGGCACTGTGTGGGCTTGGGGAACAGATGTGAACGGAGAAATGGGAGTCAACGGAGGTCAATCAAACACTCCGGTGCAGGTTCACGGTGTTAATAATTCAGGACTTTTAACTGGCACTGCTCTTGCCCCTGGCGGAGCAGGAGCGGCTCATGCCCTTGCTTTAAAGAGCGATGGAACAGTGGCGGCTTGGGGAAGTGATTTATCCGGACAATTAGGCGCTACTGGTTTTGATTGCACTTGCGGATGCGGCAATCCCACGGTTGCATATTATCCTGTGAATCCATCGGGGTTATGCGCCATAACTCTTCCCATAGAATTGCTTTCCTTCACGGGAATCTGTGACGGAGAAAAAAATATTCTTTACTGGTCAACAGCCACAGAAATAAACAATGATTATTTTTCTATTGAAAGAAGTTCTGATGGAAAAGTTTTCGAAGAAATAGGAAAAGTAAACGGAGCAGGAAATTCTTCCGCTGTCCGCAATTATGAATTTATAGATGCTGAACTGCAATCTGCTGCCACTTTCTACTACAAAATAAAGCAAGTGGACTATGACGGCAAGTTTGAATACTACAGCCCTATTTCGATAAACTGCAATGCAGAACAAGGCGTTACTGTTTTGCCCACGCTTTCTTCCATTGGTTATTTCACCGTCCTTGGAAAAGGAAAAGCAGATGAAATTGCGGTGTACGATTTGCTTGGGCAAAAGGTCTTCGAAGCAAAGAACGAACTGCTGCCTTATGTAATAAACATGGAAGCGGCAGGCAATGCTATTTTTCTTGTTTCTATAACAGCAGACAAAAAGACAAGCAACAAAAAAATAATCAGCACCCGGTAAGCAACCAAACAACGAAAAGATGCATCTTACATAAGGAAACCTCTAAAAACTCAAGCATCAAAAAACAAATCTCAAATAAATCACAATGAATAAAATTCAAAATACCAAATACTGATTTCTGTTTTTTTTTCTTACTGGTTGCCACTTACTAAAAAAATCCAACCACTTACTAAAAAGTTGAAACAAACTTGGATTGAATGCCGTATGTTTGTATAAAATAGTGGTATGATAAAAAATTACTTCTTCTTTTTTTTCTATATTATTTATTCTGCTCTTCATGCACAGGTTATGTTTCAAAAAACATTTGGGGGGACTAATACTGATTGGGCGTATTCTGTTGAACAAACCAGTGATAGAGGATTTATTATGGTCGGTTTTACTGGAAGTTTTGGAGCGGGATTTGACGATGCGTATCTGCTGAAAACAGATTCCCTTGGTGTTTTACAATGGGAAAAAACATATGGCGGTACTGAAGATGATTATGGGTTTTCTGTTCAGCAAACAAATGATGGAGGATTTATTGTCGCTGGTTGGACACATAGTTTTGGAATGGGATATAGTGATATTTATTTAGTAAAGGCATCTTCAGGAGGTTCTTTGCAATGGTCAAAAACTTTTGGAGGAACATCGCTCGATTATGCTACATCAGTACAACAAACAAGTGATGGAGGATATATTATTGTCGGTTTAACAGAAAGTTTCGGATCGGGATTGACAGACATATATCTTTTAAAAACAGATTCAAATGGCTCCTTAAAATGGACAGCAGTTTTTGGAGGAACAAATGATGATGAAGGACGGGCAATTTTACAAACTAATGACGGAGGTTTTATTATTACTGGAGGTACAAAAAGTTTTGGAGCAGGTGATGAGGATATATATCTTTTAAAAACAGATTCAGCGGGTATATTGCAGTGGACAAAAACAATTGGAGGCACAGGAGGCGAAGAAGGATATTCCCTTCAACAAACTAATGATGGAGGTTATATTATTACAGGAAATACAAATAGTTTTGGTTCAGGAAATGATGATATTTATTTGATAAAGACAGCATCGGATGGGACACTTCAATGGTCAAAAACATTTGATGGATCTAAAGATGATATTGGGTTTTCTGTACAGAAAACTAATGATGCAGGATTTATTATTACCGGTTTAACAAATGGTTTCGGTTCTCAAAATACTTATCTTTTAAAAACCGATTCAAATGGTACTTTTCTATGGGCTAAAGTTTTCATTCCACCATATACTGCTAATTATGGGCAAATGCTACAGCAGACAAGTGACGGTGGATTTATTATCGTTGGAGGAGTGGGTGGTCAATATACTGATGTTTATTTAATCAAAACAGATAGTATCGGAAATAGTGGCTGTTATGAAACATCATCTATTCCAATCATAAGTAATGGAGGTATACAAAGTAGCGGAGGCATACAAACAACAGGGGGAATAATGATAACTCCACCCACGCAAGTAGATACCGGAGGTGTTGAAACGGTTCTTTGTTATACAGGAACTGATGAAATAACGAAGAAAGACTTCATAAGCGTTTACCCAAACCCATCTTCCGGCATTTTCACCATTCAATTACAAGACCCTTCGACTTCGCTCAGGGTGACAGCCGTTGATGTTTATAATGTGTTTGGAGAAAAAGTGACACGAAGTGTCATTCCGAGCGGAGCGAGGAATCTCACCATTGACATTTCCAATCAGCCGCAAGGAATTTATTTTCTGAAAGTGTCCACCATAGGCGAATCCGCCTCTGGCGGAAAAACAAGCGAAGGTACGGTGAACAAAAAAATAATTATCACCCGGTAAGCAACCAAACAACAAAAAGATGCATCTTGCATAGTAACTGAACGGGCAAGAAAGTTTATTCTTTCGTTAGATTTATAACTATATTATCCGTATATTTGACTTCTAATCAAATTCACCCGAATGAAAAAAATCTTTACCACTCTTTTTATCGCCAGCATTTTCACCGTTCATGCACAAACTCCGGGCGCCTGCGGAAAACACAACTCGGAACCCATTCCTTACAACGGAAACGGTTCGCTGGGTCCCGCATACAGCGCCACTGCCTGCGGATTAAATTATGTGTTTGACTCCACGCTGGTGGAAACGCGGTTTAATACATATACCACAGCCGGCAATTACGGTTCGGGGCTTCCGGCAAAATGGAATATCTCCGGCTTGCCTGCAAGTTACGTGGTGGATAAAGCATTTGTGTGGGCGCTGGTTTCGTATCAGTCGGCAACGGCTCCCGCTTCAACAGTAACCATTACAAACCCGGCAAGCGGTATAAGCAATTTTTCCGCTTCGCCTGCGGGAACTGACGGACCAAAATGCTGGGGAGAAACCGGCACTGCCGTTTACCGGTACGATGTAACTCCGAGCGTGGTTGGAAACGGAATTTATACATTCAACTTTTCCGGCTTCTCCAACCCGAACTGGGAAATTGATGGCGCCACTTTATTTATTTAGGACTTTCGCAACAAAGGTAAAAAACATTCGGAATAAACAAGCAGATGTTGAAAAAATAAAATCAGGCAGAGAGATAGCAAGGGCAAAATAAATCATCATAGCGGTTCACCAAAACGAACTTCTATGAAAACAACA
>JACQAL010000053.1 GCA_016195025.1 Bacteroidota bacterium
TGTTGTTTTCATAGAAGTTCGTTTTGGTGAACCGCTATGATGATTTATTTTGCCCTTGCTATCTCTCTGCCTGATTTTATTTTTTCAACATCTGCTTGTTTATTCCGAATGTTTTTTACCTTTGTTGCGAAAGTCCTAAAACAATAATTTTAATTTTAACGGCAACGGAAGCGGAAGCGTAATTCAAAACAATGTGGGCATGGGTATGCCATGCAGCACGGGACCTTGCGCTGTTTGCCCTTCCTGCCAGACTTGCGACCCCATTGCAAAATTGCAGGTGGTTCAGAGTGCAGGCATAAAAGGTTCAATAGGCGAGAAAATATTAAATACAGATGGAGATGCAATCGGATTGCTTGTGAATACCTCCGATGCTCCCTATGCAATTGTGGTTCCGCCCGATGGGTATGAATCATCTGCCCCAACTATTCATCACAAAGTATTTTTTGGAATGAATATACCGGCTCCTCTGTCAATTTCCGGCACAAATTCTCCACAGGCAGTAATGTACGTTGGCAATGCGGGCGATGGCACAAGCATTGTAGTTGGAGGGAATTCATATATCTCTGATAGTTCTCTCAAAGCAAATGTTCTGCAAATTCCAAATGCTTTAAATGCAATTCGCAATATAAAAGGAGTAACATTTGACTGGACAACTACCGGAAGACATGACATAGGTTTTGTTGCACAGGATTTAGAAAGACAAATTCCACTTGTAGTTAACTATGATTCTCTTTTAAAAGTTAAAACAGCCGATTATCCCAGAGTTCTTCCCGTTGCCGTAGAAGCCATCAAGCAATTAGACAGCGCGGTAACAAAAGCAGCGAGCGTTCCCGGTGCGCCCGTTTTAATTTCCCCTGCCGATGGTGCGGTGGGAAGTTTCAACGGAGGAGGAGCATTGCCAGGAAATCAACAGCAAATATCTCAGCAACCGGCACTCGTCTGGCATTCGGTATCGGCAGGAATTATTTTGTATCGCGCTCAGATTGCAAAAAATAATTCGTTCGATACATTGGTGTTTGACCAGAGCACATCCGATACAACTATTTCTTTTTCTCTGTGCGATTCCGTATCCACCACTTACTACTGGCGCGTGAATGCAAAAAACAATGCCGGCACAGGCGCATGGAGCAATGTGTTTTCGTTTACCGATACGGCAAAATGCCTTTCGGTTTCTCCCATCCGCGCTGCCAATGCCACCGGATTTTATTCTTCTTCCGACAGCCGCATGAAAACAAATGTTGCTCCTTTAACTTCCGCGCTCGACAAAGTGAACGCGCTCAGCGGAATTTCTTATAACTGGATTCAAACGCCCGGTTATGTTTTTGACAGCGCGCAGCAAATCGGTTTCATTGCCGACAGCGTTCAGAAAATAGTTCCGCAAGTAGTGCACACGGATAAAAACGGTTACCTCACGTTGGATTATGGAAGATTGGTTCCCGTGCTGGTGCAGGCAATCAAAGAGCAGCAGGCAACAATCACAAGTCAGCAGTCGGCAATCGGCAATCTGCAAACGGCAGTCAGCAATTGTTGTTCTTCAAATGCAAAAACCACAGGCAATACTACTCTTCCATCAAGCGATGCCGACCTTGCTTCCGCTTCGGCAATGCTCTGGCAGAATTTCCCCAACCCCTTTGGCGAGGGAACAGTAATCCGTTATTTTGTTCCTGAAAAAACCGCCAGCGCAGCGCTCGTTTTCACCGATGAATTCGGCAATGAAGTGAAAACCGTTACGCTTCCTTATAAAGGAATAAAAGCGGAACTGAATCTTTCCACATCCAACCTTGCCGCGGGAATTTATTCCTATTCGCTGGTGGTGGACGGAAAAATTGCGGACAGCAAGAAGATGTTGAAGTCAAAATAAAAAAATAATAAAGACGAAAATCCCGATAGCGCAAAGCGCGTATCGGGGCTCAAGAGCAAATAACTCACCCCTGACTTCGTCTTCCCCTCTCTATCTGATAGAGAGGGGAGTGAGGGGAGAGTCCTTTAAGCCCTGCACAGGTCTACCTCTGTTTGAAAAAATAGTTTGTCCTTTGCTGATGTTTTTGACAATGAGGTATGCAAAAATTAATGGGAGCAATAATAAAACAGGAGCGCCAATCAAATAAACTTTCACAACAACACATAGCCGATAAAATGAAATGTTCCGTAAAATATGTATCGCATGTGGAGAACGGGCGCAAGAATATTACGGCTGCGGTGTTCGAAGATTTTCTGGTGGCAAGCGGCTCAGACAAAAAAAATATTTTTCACCCGCGATTTACTAGTTGACATTAAACAGTAAACTTTAAACCATACACACTAAACCATTCCTATGAAACGTCCCTTTTTAGCCGTGATGCACTGCACCCCGGTGCAGTTCGACCTGTTGCTGAAATTGCTTAACAAGGTAATTACGCACCTCACCGATAATGCCGGTATCTTTACCGCACCTGACCCCACTGTGGCTGCTTTGCAAGCCGAGGTAAGCCCCCTTGAAAAAGCCATTGCCGCTGCTAAAAAAGGCGGCACCGAAGCCACCGAAGCCCGCAACAAGGAAGCGCTGAAGGTGCACGGCATGCTCAAAGAGGAACTTGCCTATGTGAACAAGGTGGCAAAAAACGACAAGGACACCATTCTGCTTTCGGGTTTTGACGCCAGCAATGAGCCCTCGCCCACCGAAGTGCCCGATGCGCCCGTCATTAAACGGATTGAAGATGGCGACTCGCCCGGCACCGCAAAAATTTTTCTGGCGAAAATTACCAGCCAGCTGCTCTCCACCAAGCAGAAACTGACCTTCATTGTGCAACTCACCACGGACGATTCTGACGAAGATAGTTTCAAAATAGTTTTGATGACAAGCAATTCAAAAAAACTGGTTATCCCCAATCTCCTTCGCGGGCAGGAAGTGTTCATACGCCTATCGGCAATGAACGCTCACGGGCAGAGCGACTGGAGCACCGTTACTCCTTTCATTGCAAGAACAGGCACATCTGAGAAAAAGAAACCCTTTCCCCCGCCACCGCCACCGCCACCGCCTCCTCCGCCTCCGCCAGCCCCGTAAGAGTACGGATAACGAAAAGTTCGAATCTACGAATGAATGCAAGGGCGATTGCTATTCGAAAATTCAGTATCCTTCATTGACGTTGGGTTCTGCCAAAGCAATTTTGCGGCATACTAAAGCCGGGTGGGCATATACTAAACTAAAATTGTGATATACTAAAATCGCTTTGTGATGTACTTAAGCCGCTTTGTGATATACCAAACTCGCTTTGTGGCATACTTAAGCCGCTCTATGGCATCTTAAACCGCTTTGTGGTATACTTAAAGTCGGCTTGTGGTATACTTAAGTCGGTTTGTGGTATACTAAAGCCGCTTTGTGATATACCAAAGTCGTTTTGTGGTATACTTAAGTCGGCTTGTGAAGGGCATTTTCAGGTGAGTTTAGAAGGAGAGCGCAAAAGCCGGTGATTTTTCGCAGTGATGTGCTGCAAAGGGTTAAAGGTTTTAAAAGAACTTCGCCCTGTTATCCTTTATTTCGGCTTTCTTCTTGATGGCTTCAATGGGCTCCATGTCGGCACGGTAAGAGTAATTGCTCATGGCTTGCTTTTTAGCGGTTGAATAATCAGTGGTGGCGGGCGCTTGGGTTATTTTTGCAATGCGCAGCACATACACGCCCGATTCTCCGGCAACGGGCTTGGAGGTTTCATTCTGCTTCATAGTAAACAAGGGTCCGTATAATTTAGATTCCCTTCCCACCTTGGGAATGGAATAGGAGGAGAATGTTGCGCCTTCTGCCGAATTAATGTGGAGGTTCATTTTGGCAGCGTACTCATCGAGGGTTTTGGCGTTGAGTTTGTTGAACTCTTCCGAAATCATTTCGCCTTTCTTCGTTTTCTTCGCGCCAAATTCTATTTCATCTTTCCGTTGTTCTATGGTTGCGAAGCCCTCTTCGCGTATTTCGGCAAGATGCCCCACCACATATTTATCGCCCATGTTGAAAGGAGTGGTGCTCACTTCTCCGTTCTTGGCATTGAATGCCCACCGGATTACTTCGCGCGGGTTTTCCAGCCCTGCAATTGTTTTATCCGATTCCTTCAGCGGGTCGGCAACGCGCACAATGAGATGAGATTGTTCTGCGCCTTTTGAAAAGGTTTCGGTGGTGTGGTATTTCTCTATGAAATCATTCACCGTGTTGAAAACATCCTGCCGTGTTTTTGTTCCGGGCTCCACTTTGCGGTCAATGGTTGCCACTGCGGTTTTCAGGGTGGGCGTTGTCTGGTCAAGAATTTCTATGAGATGGTAACCGAACTGCGAAAGTGCAACGGGCAAATCGCCTTTCTTTCCGTGGAAGCAGGCATCCTGAAATTCGGGCACCATTTTTCCGGCAGTGAACCAGCCGAGCGTTCCGCCCGAATCCCTGCTTCCGGCATCTTCCGAAAACTTTTTTGCCATCTCTTCGAAGTTATGTTTCTTTTGAATCACGCTTTTGATGCTGTCAATTCTTGCTTTGGCTTTTATTTTTCCGAGAGAATCCTTGGGAGCAACTTTCAGAAGAATGTGCCGCGCTTTCACCGAGTCGGGTGTGGTTTCATGAGCAATCACTTTGCATAAATGATACGCATCGTTCTCAACATATATGGGAAGAATGCTTCCTTTCTCCGATGCGTGCGCAAGCGAATCAATCTGGAAGGGAAGTTTTCCTTTTCCGTAAAGCGTGGTGTCATACGACCGCTGGTCGGCTTCGCGCACCACGAAGAGCGAGTCCTCTTTTTTATTTTTTATTTTTCCCCAGTCCTCTTCCGTTTTGTCGAGTTGTGTTTTCACTTCATCGTAATCGGCTTGCGTGGGCTTCAAATCAAAAATCACGTATTCAAATTTGCGCGAAGCATCCTGCTTGAATTTAGTTTTGTTCTCGTTGTAATACTTCAGCAAATCCTGTTCGTTAACTTTCACGGTGGAATCTGAAATGGAAGAATAGGGTTTCACCAGGTAGTTGAAGTCAACCGTGCGGTTGAGGTTTTCGTAATCGGTTTTCGCCTGCGCGGTGGTAACGTACAATCCTTTTTTGATAAGCGCCATGTATTTGCTTTCCATTTTTACATCGGGAAGCGCCTGCTGAAATTCCACCCATTGATTCCACTCGGCAGGGTATTGCTCTTTGTATTTTGCCAGCGTGTCATCGTATCGCTTCACTGCCTGCGCGCTTAATTGCCCTGTGCGCGGGTCGCGCATGAACTGGGCAACCTGCCCGGTATTGGGGTCGGTGAAATGCTGAATCACTATAGGGTCGGGCTCGGTGCCGAGCAACAGGTCTTTCACTTCGTTTTCGGAAACAGAAATTCCTGCTTTGCGGTATTGCGGCTTGAGCGCAATGTCGTTCACGTATTTTTCCCACACGCGGTCGCGAATCTGGTTCATGGTTTCGTCATCGAGGGCAACTTGTTTCTTCCGCTCCTTCAGCATTTCTGCAGTGCGCTGCACTTCATTGTCGAATTCAATCAAACTGACGGAGGTTCCTGAAATTTCTCCTGCCGATTGCTCGGATTGAAACAATCCTCTGCCTTTGAATAAAAAATCTCCGAGAACAAATGCGAGCAGCGCAATAAAAATAATGACTGCGATGAGCGCTCCCCGTTTACGAATGCTTCCGATGACTGCCATAGTTAAATGTTTTGCCTTAAATCCCTGAAGGGACTTTGAGCAGGTGTTTTATTTGATGAATGTTGATTTTCATTTTTTGTATTTCTCCCTTTAGGGTTGGGGCGAATTAGTTTTTCTTCCTTCCATAATCATAATCACGATGAGTGCAAACAACGTGGCGGCAAACGCTGCCACCGTTACAATCAGCCAGCGCACGGGGTATGCTTTCTTGTCAGATGGAAACGGCTTCACCACCACGTTTGTGTACGTAAGTTTTTTTTCCGAATCGTTCACCACCGTATTGTATTGCGAAAGAAGTTTTGCATATTCAGCGGTTGACTGGCTGAGATGCTCCTGCAGTTCGTAAAATTTTCCTCCGCGCTCTTCCAGATTGCGGAGCGCATCGGTGAGTTCGTTTATTTTTTTCTCGTTGCCTGTGGCAAGCGTGCGGTAATATTCTTTTGAAAGTTCGCGGCTCTGCGCTTTGTAATCAATGATGCCGAATTTCACTCCGAGTTCTTTCAGCGCGGTGTTGATGGAATCAATCTGCGTTTGCTTGTTTTTCATCTGGTCGGAAAATATTTTCACCAGTTCTCTCGATTTTTCTTTGTTCATCTTAAGCGTAAATGCATTGAAGGCGTTTATCATTTCATTTATCATATCGCTGGCAACCTGCGCGTCAATGTCAAGCACTTCAATTTTCACCGCTTCGTATTCGGTTTTCTTTATGGAAACATTTTCATTATAGATACTCAGCAGTTCATTGTGAATCGTTGAACTGGCAGAATCCAATTTATAATGCTGAACCAAATGAAAATAATCTGCCACGTGATTAAAAATGCTGTCTGACTGAAACAACTGAAGCATTTGCTCGGTGGGAGATTCCTGGCTATAAGGCATCAGGTTGGAAGGATAAATGATGGCGGTGGATTTATATTTCGGCTTGATGAAAAACGGAGAAGAAAAAATTGCCGAGAGCGCAATGGCAAGCGCAATCACCACTGTGAGCGTGACTTTCCATTTCAGTAGTATGTTCAGCAAATCAAAGTTTTTCATCTGCACTTATTCTTGACCGATTGTTTGTTTTAGTTTTTTTATGTTTTCGAAAAGCGCAATTGCCAGCACTGAAATTATCAGCGATGACAAGGTTGCTATGGTAACAATTATCCACCGCACCGGATACGATTTTTTTTCTGCGGGAAACGCTTTGTCCACCACAAACTTTTCAGAGATGTTTTGCTGCGCATCTACTTTTGCCTGTTCGTATTTTTCTTTCAGCAGATTGGATTGCTCGCGCATGCGGTATAAATCATCGCGCAGCGCCATGTAGGAGGTTCCATAGGCGGAAAGCGTTTTTATTTTTTGTTCGAGTTCCGCAGCAGCACCTGTTTTTCCTTCCACAATGGCTTTGCCGAGCGCTTCGTTCAACCGTTCTGCCTGCGATTCGTAATCGTTCACGCCCAGCAGCATGAGTTTATGCAATGAATCTTCTTTAGCTCTTATTTCATGTTGAAGCGAACTGTATTCCTTCTCCACAATTTTGAATGCGTCAATGGCGCGGTTGCGTTTCATGTGCACCATTGTGGAATCATAGAGCGCGGCAATATCGTTGGCAATGTTCGATGCCATTTGCGGGTCGTGGTCGAGCACTTCAATTTTCACCGACATGTATTCGGTTTTCCTGAACTGAATGTTGTCATCGTATTCATTTCGCAAAAGCGTGCGCTTGTACGGATTGTCTTTTTCAATTCCGTAATGCTCGCCCAATTTATATTTGCTCACAATGCGGTCGCGGATTTCTTCGGAGTTCAGCACCTGCAGCATGCGTTCCATATCATCTTCTTCGCCAAACTGCAAAAGGTCTGACTGAGACGGAGCGTTTTGCGCCATCAGTGATTTTGCAACTGAAACGGAAGTGGCGGGAAAAAGAATTACCGTTGATTTGAATTTTTCAGGAATCATAAATGCAACTCCTGCCGATGCAATTGCAGCAAGCACGCAAACGCTGAGGATGGTTTTGCGCCATTTATAAAAAAAAGAAAGCAGGTGAGCGGAGTTAATGTGAGATTTATTTTCGGGAGAAAACATTCAGGGATTTTTCAAAGGGTTGATTAAAAGAGTGGCAAAAATAGAAAAATAAATCATTGCTGTGATTATCGCGCTTCACGGTTTTTTCGTATAGGAAATGCGCGGGTCAACAAGCGCGTAAAGAATATCTGAAACCAGATTGCCGAGCAGCGTGAGCATGGCGGTGAACATCATCACGGAAAAAATTATAGGGTAGTCGCGCGAGTAAAGCGCGTCCAAACTTAATTTGCCCATTCCCGGAATATTAAAAATAGTTTCAATCACAAACGAACCGGAGATTGCCAGCGGAAAAATGCTTCCGAATAAAGTGATGACAGGCAGAAGGGAATTTTTCAGCGCATGTTTCCAGATAACTTTTTTTTCATCCAGTCCTTTCGCTCTTGCCGTTTGAATATAATCCTGCGTGATGTTTTGCAGAATTCCTCCGCGCATCTGCCGCGAAACAAAAGCGAGCGAGCCGTAGGTCCAGCAAAAGAGCGGAAGAAGCAAGCGGTACGTTCCTTCCAGTAATTTATATCCGATGGAAGCGTCCTCGGCAATTGGCGGAGAGCCGGGCGCAGGAAACCACGAAAGAAAATCTCCTCCGCATAAAAAAATCACCAGTAGGGTTGCAATCCAGAAATTCGGAAGTGAATAAAGAAGGAACAGGGTAGTGGTGAGGGTTTTTTCGCTGCGTGTTCCTTTTTTTATTGCCGAGTGAACTCCCAGCGGAATGGCAATGAGATAGGCGAGAAGAATGGAAGTTAAACTGATTCCGAGCGTGCGCGGAAGCGCTTCCCACAGTGATTCGCTCACAGGGCGTTTATCCTGGTACGAAACCCCGAAGTCGCCTGAAAAAAAATTCACAAGCCAGTGATGGTATTGATTGCGCAAACCGTACCAGTGAATTGCAGGAATATATTTCCTGTATGGATTTTTTCCGGAAGAAAGTTTCAGGAAAGCAATTTTCAAATCGTGCACGCTCGCCAGCGGAGCCGTAGAGAATTTTTCAACGAGCAAATTTATTTTTGTTTCATCGTGCTGAAGAAATAATTCATTTATGAGGAAGCGGTAATCCGACAGGGATGAGTAGTTCAATGAATTTTTTTCAGAAGCAAATAAATCCGATTCCACTTTTCTTTCTGCCAGATAAAAAGCAGAAACCGTTGACCAGTTTCCGTATTCATTTGCCAGTCGCTTGAGCGTTGCGCGGTGTTCCGGGTTTGGAATTTTGTAAAGCGTATCAGGAACAGTTGCATCGGTAAGTGAGAAATAAAACAGTGGCAAATCAAATCCGAGTTCGTGACGGAGCGCGATGTATTCTTTTTCTTTTGCCGGTTTTTGCGACTGCATTGCTTCGCTTCCTTCTCCGCGATTCAGTATAATATCAACCGGGTCACCGGGTGCATTCACCGAAATAAAAAATGTGAAAAGAGAAATAGTAATGAGCGTGGGAATAAAAAGTAATAATCTTCTGACAATATATTTCAGCATGGCGGGGTAAAGGTATAAGGTATATGGTATAGGGAAATGAGCGGTTGAAAAAAAATTCCCTTATACCCTATTTCCTTATTTCCTGACTTTGAAACTTTGCTCCCAGTAGCCGGGACGAATGGCAGATGCTTCGGCATTTTCAAACCGCTTGCTGATGGCAATGCGTTCGGTGGGAGCCCAGAGAAAAATCATGGGAACTTCTTCGTGAAAAATTTCCTGCATGCGCTTGTACATCATTGAGCGTTTTTCTTCGTTCAGTTCTTTTCGAACGGCAACGAGCAATGAATCGGCTTCTTTGTTTGAAAAGTTTGCATAGTTGGAACCATCGCCATTGGCACCGTCCGTATGAAAAGTTGATTTCAAATCATCGGGCGGAGGGCCGCTCACCCATAGGCCAATCATCATATCGAAGTCGTGCTTTCGGCAAATGCCCATGTACACTACGAAATCGCGGAGAATAACATTTACTTTTATTCCCACTTTTTTTGCTTCCTCCTGAAATAGGAGCGCAATGGTTTTTCGTTCATCGGTTTCAGAGTTGACATAAAAATCAAGTATAAATTCTGTTCGCTTGCCGTCAATCATTTTGTCGAGCGTTTCGTCTCCGTTTGTATTTTCCCAGCCGGCTTTTTTCAGAAGTTCTTTTGCTTTCTCCGGATTGTAATCATAGGGAACAATGCCCGCATTGTAATATTTTTTCTTGGACGGATGAATGGGCCCGATAACTCTTTCCGCCTGCCCGTATTTTACAGTTTGAATCATTTTATCCACATCCACAAGATGCGCAAGCGCCTGGCGCGTGAGTTTGTCGGATAAAAGTTTGCTCTTGTTGTTAACGCCTATGTATGCATACGCATACATCACGGGCGTGTACGAATTAAAATTCTGCATATACTTTTCTGACTTCGGAAGTTCGGCAAAATCTTTTGACTTGATGGTGCGCATCACATCCAGGTTTCCTGCTTTCAGCGAAACAAGCGCAGTGGACTGATCTTTTATAATCTGAAAAATAATTTTTTCAGGAAACGCTTCAAAGAAACAATTTTCTTTTTCGAGTGCAGCGCCCCACCAGTTTTCTTTTTTTGTGAGCACCACGCGCTCGTTGTTTTTCCAGTCGGAAAATTTATAGGCACCGCTGCCGGAAATAAAATTTTTATCGCGCATTCTTTTTTCCGAATTAAAATCATCGGCAAATTCTTTCAGCGCGGCATCGCTGCTGAGTTTTTCTCCTTCTTCCGAAATTTCCTTCAGAGAAAATTTTCTGAGCAATCCTTTCGGGTCATACATATATTCCGGATAAATAGGAACATCACCAAAGGATACATCGGCAAGAAAAAAAACCTGGTTGCATTCCACAGTAAACTTCAGCGGGTCATCGTCATAAAATTTAAAGCCGGATGTAAATTCAAAATAGGGACGGGCATTCGGGTCATTCACCAGCGGACATATTAATGTCTTCAGTGAAAACTCCACGTCTTTGGCAGTAACAGGCGAGCCATTATCCCACCGCGCTTCTTTTCGGATGCGGAAGGTAAGCGACATGGTAGTGTCAGAAGTTTTTTCAACAAGCGGAAGCTCCTCGGCAAGCACGGGAACAAAGCGTTCCGGATTTTTATAATTAACATCAATTAATTTCTGGAAGATATGATTGCAGATGTAATTGGAAGAAGCATCGGTGGCATTGATGGGATTGAGCATTTCAGGGTCGGCAAGTTCATGCACAATTACTTCGTTGCGCGGAGAATTTCCGCCCGAGCAGGACATTTCAACAACGCTCAGTGTAACAAAAAAATAAATTGGAAGGAAAAATATTTTTTGAAAACAGTTCATGAATTAAATTTTGTAGTCCCGACTGGATTCGAACCAGTGACCGCAGGTTTAGAAAACCTGTGCTCTATCCAGCTGAGCTACGGGACCGAATTTTCAATCTTAAACTTGTAAGTCGGGGTGGCAGGATTCGAACCTACGACCCTCTGCTCCCAAAGCAGATGCGCTAGCCGGACTGCGCTACACCCCGATTTATTTTTTTCATTTCAAAAAACTTTTCCTACGACCCCTCCGATTCCAATCGGAGTGCGCTAGCCGGACTGCGTTACACCCCGAAATCCGCGGAGGGAGAGGGATTCGAACCCCCGCTGGTTTTACCCAGGCCTGTTTTCAAGACAGGTGCAATCAACCGCTCTGCCATCCCTCCGTGTGTACTAAATTATTCCTTTTCCTTTCAGATATACATAACCACTTATAGATTTAAAAAAATATTCTCGATCGGCTGCTTCTTCCATTGTTTCAAATTGTTCGAAGTAATGCAAAAGAAAAGGGCGCCTGCTTTTTGTAGATTTTTCTCTTCCATTATTATGCCTTTTTATTCTTTCATCTAAAGTATTTGTATGACCGTAATAATATTTTCCATCCTTTAAACTTTTCAATATATAAGCAAAAAACATTTGACGGGTGCAATTTTATCCCTTCGGGACAACCGCCTCCGAAGGCGCAAGTCTGCCATCCCCTCCGAAAAATGAGTTGCAAAAGTAAAATTATTTTCTCTCAGACAGGAAATAGAGATTATGCCGGAGAAATAGGAAAATTAAAATGGTGGATTGACGAGCGCATCTCCTGGCTCGATGCACACATTCCCGGCTTCTGCGCGCCAAACGCAGTGAATGAAACTGTTTCTCCGCTCATGCTCCGGGTTTATCCCAATCCCTTCACGCAAACGTTTCATCTTTCTTGCCTGCTTCCTTCCATAAATGAAACCGGCAAGGCGGAAGTAAGCATTGAACTGCTGAACATGCTCGGAGAGCACGTGCTGCTGAAATACGGAGATAAAACTGCCGGAATGTATGACGAAGAATTTTCAACTTCAGGACTTGCTCCCGGAATTTACACTGTAAAGTTCAGCGTGAACAACATTTCATTTGCAAAGAAATTGTGAAAGTGGGAGAGCGATGAGTTGGAATACTTGCTTTGCATAGGTTGGTATATTTAATACTAACCTATGTTCTTTTCCTGCCTAAAAACTTTTTTTCCTCCTCACCAAAATTTTTCTTTCCTTTGACGCACCAAACACTCTTCTATGAAAAAAATTTTACTTGCTTCTTTATTCTGTATTCTGAATTCTGTTCTTCTGTTCTCACAGAACCTGAATGTAACCCTCGCTTCCACCTACACCTATTCCACCGGCACTATTGCAAACATCTGCGGATGGAAAAGCCCCGTTGACGGAAAAGAATACGCGCTCGTGGGCGCACACACCGGCTTATCCATTGTAGATGTCAGCAATCCGTCCGTTCCTTCTGAAATAGTTCTCATCAACGGTCCCTCTTGCCTCTGGCGCGAAATAAAAACCTACGGCAATTATGCGTATGTAACTTCTGAATGCGGAAACATCGGCTTGCAGATTGTTGACCTCACCAATCTTCCCGCCACCAATCTCACCACCGCCACATGGACTCCCACCATTAATACCACCACGCTCGCCACCATTCATGCCTTGCATATAGATACTGCAAAAGGAAAAGTTTATCTCTATGGAAGCAACGTGGGAAACCAGGGCGCCATTATTGCGGATATTAAAACAAACCCCATGGCGCCTGTTTACAAAGGAAGTTATGACAACCGCTATATTCACGATGGTTATGTGCGCAACGATACGCTCTACGCCTGCCACATATACGATGGCGATTGCGAAATGGTGGACGTAACAAATCCCGTCAGCGGAGTTTCCATTGGCGATGTTCAAACGCCCGGCTTGTTCACGCATAACTCGTGGCTCAATGCAAACAGCAAAGTCGTTTTCACCACCGATGAAGTGAGTGATTCCTATCTTACTTCCTACGATATTTCCAATCCCTCAAACATTTTTGAATTAGACCGCATTCAATCCAATCCCGGAAGCAATTCTGATGTGCACAACACGCATATCATTCAGAAGAGCGGAGCGGAATATGCCGTTACTTCATGGTACAACGATGGCTTCACCATTGTGGATGTTACGCGCCCGGATAATATGGTGCAGGTGGGAAATTACGATACCGAACCTACTGTTTCCGGTTCAGGCGAAGACCACGACTGGGGAGTGTATCCTTTTCTTCCTTCGGGAATCATTGTGGCTTCCGATATGGAGAACGGATTATTTGTTTGTGCGCCCACCTATATTCGCGCCTGTTATCTCGAAGGAACCGTTACCGATTGCAACACAAACGCTCCGTTGAATAATGTGAATGTAACTATTCAGGTAACTAATCCGCAAAGCAATTCAAACACCGATGTAACCGACTTTGCAGGAAAATATGCCGAGGGTGTTCCGCTGGCAGGAACATATCAGGTAATCTTTTCCAGAACGGGCTACATCACCGATACCGATACGGTGGTTCTTTCCAACGGAGTGGTTACACTCGATAACTTTACGCTTTGCCCGCTGCCTGTTTTTGCTTACAGCGGAAAAATTTTCGACAACAGCACCAGCGTGGGAATTCCCAGCGCGTTTGTTTCTGTCTATGATGCTAATTCCCGGTGGGATACTATTACCGATGCAAATGGAAACTTTACCATTCCCACTATGTTCAACGGAAATTATTCGGTGGCTTCGGGAAAGTGGGGATATAAAACCAACTGCACAGCGCCTCAGGCAATCACTTCCACTTCCGCTCCCTTCAGCATGGGATTGAACAAAGAAATTTACGATGACTTTATGTGGGATTATAACTGGACGATTTCCGGAAACATAGTGAAAGGAATATGGGAACGCGCAGTCCCCGTTGGATTTTATAATTCGCAGGGCGCTCCGGTAAATCCTTCTGCCGATGTTACCAACGATTGCGGAGATGTTTGCTATGCCAACGGAAATCACGGCATCACCGGACTGGATATGGGAAGCACCCTTCTCACTTCGCCTGTGTTTGACCTTTCGGCTTACACCAATCCCTATCTCTATTATTCGCGGTGGAAATATCTTCCGTGGAATACCAACACCGACACAGTAGTGATTACGCTCAGCAACGGAACCAATACGGCAACTCTTGAAAAGTTAACTTACATTTCTCCGGGCAACGGGCAGTGGGTGAACAAGAATTATAAAATCTCTTCGCTGCTTAGCCCGACATCCTCCATGTCTTTTACGGTAAGAGTTACCAACAACAGCGGGAAAGATATTATCGGAGCGCTCGATAGATTTTTTATTGTTGACTCTGCCAACAGCGCAGTGAATGAACCAACGATGAATGAAGAAGTGAATGTGTTTCCCAATCCGTCCGCTGACGGAAAGTTCACGGTTCAGAGTTCAGGGTTCAATGTTGAAGGAATTGAAATAGATAATATATTCGGTGAAAAAGTGACACGAAGCGTCATTCCGAACGCAGTGAGGAATCTCACCATTGATTTATCCAATCAACCCAACGGAATCTACTTCATCAAACTTACAACTGACCGGGGAATCATCAACAAAAAAATAATCCTTAATAAATAAAACATGAAAAAACTTTTTCCCTTCGGCATTCTCTTCTTTATACCTTATTCCTTATTCCTTATTCCCTGCGCTGCGCAAAACATGAACATTACCCTTGCCGCGCAGTTGAGTTACGGCTCGCAGGAACTTTCAAACATCTGGGGATGGAAAAGCCCCGTTGACGGAAAAGAATACGCGCTCGTTGGCGCTGCCAACGGATTATCCATTGTGAATGTAACCAATCCTTCTTCGCCCGTGCAAATTGTGGAGATTGCTCCGCAAGACCCTGCTTCCACCAATTGCAGTTGGCGCGAAGTAAAAACCTGGGGCAACTATGCCTATGTTACCACCGAGTGCGGGCAAACCGGCTTGCAGATAATTGATTTGACCAATCTTCCTTCGCCCTCGCTTCCGACAGTAAACTGGAAACCCGCCATATTGGATTCAAGCATTATGAAAACCGACACGCTTAAAACCATTCACGCGCTGCATATTGATAATGGAAAATTATATTTATACGGAAGTAATCTTAGTTTAGGCGGAGCGCTGGTGGCAGATGTAAATACAACACCTATGAATCCTGTTTATCTTGGCAGTTACAGCGCAGGCGGATACATTCATGACGGCTATGTGCAGAACGATACCATGTATGCAGGGCATATCTGGGCGGGCACGGTGGAAATTGTGGATATGAAAAATCCCTCTAACGGAATTCCTCTCGCTTCTTTTTCAACGCCCGGAAATTTTACGCATAACACATGGCTTTCTTCCAACGGAAAAACCTGCTTCACCACCGATGAAATAAATGGCGGCTATCTTGCCTCGTTTGATGTTTCCAATTTTTCTAACATTACCCAACTCGATACTTTTCGCACCGACCCCGGCAGTGGGGTGATTGTGCACAATACGTATATAATAAAGAAGAATGGAATTGATTATGCCGTTACTTCGTGGTACAAGGATGGAATTATCATAGCAGATGTTTCGAATCCTTCCAACATAAAGCAAGTCGGCAACTACGATACTTCCCCGCTTTCGGGCAGCGGCTATGGCGGATGCTGGGGAGTGTATCCGTATCTTCCTTCGGGAATTATTATTGCCTCCGATATTGAGCAGGGATTATTCGTGCTGAACCCAACCTATGTATCAGCGCCCGAAATAAATTCAGCCGGTGCGGGCGTTTCAGTTTATCCCAACCCATCCGCTGACGGAAAGTTTACAGTTTCGGGTCTCTGGTCTGGGGTTCAAATACAAGTTTACAATGTGTTTGGCGAAAAAGTGTATTCAACCATTCAGCCATCTAACCATTCAACCGCTTCTGTTTATCTCCCTTCAGGGACGGGCCGTGGCATTTATTTCTACCGCTTGCTTTCAACCGATGGCAAAGAAATAACCGGCAAATTAATTATTGAGTAGCGGATTAGAAAATTATTATATCTTTGCAAACAAAAATTAAAACCAAATCAATGAAAACAAAAATCTCTCTTCTTCTCGCCATGGCAATTGTTGCCATCACTTTCAACGAATGTAAAAAGTATCCCGATGGTCCCGGTCTCAGTTTGCGCAGCAAAACCGCAAGGATGACGGATAACTGGAAAATTTCTTCTTACAAGATTAACGGTGTGGATGAACTTGCTCCTTACACTGAAACCATGACTTACACAATTTCTAACTTCAGTTGCTCGAACGTTGGACAAGATGTTACTTATACCTATTCCGAGTCGCTTTCAAACTTTACTATGGATATTGCAAAAGGAGGCACTGTAACCACCAGCATTACTGAAAGTATAACTGATATTGACGGCACTGCTACTAATGCTGCCTGCGCTGCAAAAACAAAAACCACTACTCTTACTTCTGCAAGTGCCGGCACATGGGCATTTGCTTCCGGTAAAAAACAAGTGATTGTAACTACTACCGGAACGAGCAGCAGTACAACTACGTATGATATTCTTGAGTTAAAAGAAAAAGAAATGAAATGGAAAGGAACCGTAACTATAAGCGGTGTTGCTTACCTTGAAGAATACACTTTCACCAAGCAATAAGCAAAATAATTCTTAAAGAGGAAAGCCCTTCGATTTTTCGGAGGGCTTTTTTGTTTTAGCGGCTCCGCAGCAGGTCTGCGGAATTGCTCCGCAGGTCTTTTCTCGGACTGCTCAGGTCTGCGGAATTGCTCCGCAGGTCTTTTCTTGGGCTGAGCAGGTCTGCAGAATTGTTCCGCAGGTCTTTTCTTGGGCTGAGCAGGTCTGCAGAATTGTTCCGCAGGTCTTTTCTTGGGCTGAGCAGGTCTGCGGAATTACTTCGCAGGGGTTTTTATGGATTAAGCACATGAATTCACCCTATGAAATCCGCTTTTCTTCCAGTAAATGGCGGATTTCTCCGCTTCTGCGTATCCGCTGAGCATTTCTGCGGATAATTTCTTCCCGTCAACTTGCAATTTCTTCCCGTGAGGTTGCAACTACAGTCCGGGAAGTTGCAACTTCTTCCCGTGCGGTTGCAACATTTTCCCGTGAAGTTGCAATTTATTTCCCTAAGGTTGCAATTTCTTCCCGTGAGGTTGCAACTACAGTCCGGGAAGTTGCAACTTCTTCCCGTGCGGTTGCAATTTATTTCCCTAAGGTTGCAATTTCTTCCCGTGAGGTTGCAACTACAGTCCCGGAAGTTGCAACGTTATGCCGCGAGCAGATAACCTGGCTTGGCGCGCTCCTCTCTTTTACGCTTAAACAGGCAACCTTAAGTATTAACGTGAGTTTTGCTTAAGGACTTCATTATTGAATGAGATTCCTCATTTCGCTTCGCTCCATTCGGAATGACATCTTTAATTTTTATAGGGAGAGAAGCGGGCGCGCAGAGCGCGCCCGCTCCCAATCTTGCATTTATCCGCGCAAATTCTTTCCTTTGGCAACTCAATTAAAAAAAATATTTATGAAAAAACTTTTACTTGCTTCTTTATTCTTCATTCTGGCTTCTGCCTTTCTTCATGCACAGAATGTAAACGTAACCCTTGCTTCCACCTACACTTATTCCACAGGCACCATTGCAAACATTTGCGGATGGAAAAGCCCTTCCACCGGAAAAGAATATGCGCTGGTGGGCGCGCACACCGGCTTATCCATTGTGGATGTAACCAATCCTTCTTCGCCCGTGCAGGCGGCTTTTGTTGCAGGACCTTCCTGCCTCTGGCGCGAAATCAAAACCTACCGCAACTATGCATACGTTACCAGCGAATGCGGAACGGTGGGCTTGCAGATTGTTGATATGACAAATCTTCCTGCGGTTTCAACCGCTTCGTGGGCGCCCACCATTAACGCCACCAAACTTCAAACCATTCATGCGCTTCATATTGATACGGCAAAAGGAAAAGTTTATCTCTTCGGAAGCAACGTGGGAAACCAGGGCGCCATTATTGCCGATATAAAAACAAATCCCATGGCGCCTGTTTACAAAGGAAGTTATGACAACCGCTATATTCACGATGGCTACGCGCGCAACGATACGCTCTATGCCTGCCACATTTACCAGGGCGATTGTGAAGTGGTGAACTGCACCAACCCCGCTGCAGGAGTTTCGCTTGCCGATTGGAACACGCCCAACAACTTCACGCATAATTCCTGGCTGAACGCAAGCAGCAAAGCCATTTTCACCACCGATGAAACCGCAAATTCTTTTCTCACTTCCTACGACCTTTCCAATCTCAGCAACGTGGTGGAACTCGACCGCATTCAATCCAACCCCGGAAGCAATTCCGATGTGCACAACACGCAAATCATGCAGAAGAACGGAGGAGAGTATGCAGTTACTTCGTGGTATAATGACGGCTTCACCATTGTGGATGTTACGCGCCCGAATAATATGGTTCAGGTAGGAAATTACGATACCGCTCCCACTGTTTCCGGCTCAGGCGAAGACCACGACTGGGGAGTGTATCCGTTTCTTCCTTCGGGAACCATTGTGGCTTCCGATATGGAGAACGGCTTGTTTGTTTGCTCGCCCACCTATCTGCGCGCCTGTTATCTGGAAGGAATGGTTACCGACTGCAATACCGGCAATCCTATTGTCAACGCTACCGTTACCATTACAAATCCTCCTGCGGCAAATATAAACTCAGCCACCGATTTTACCGATGCCTTGGGAAAATACGGAGTGGGAGTTCTTCCTGCTGGAACCTACACGGTGGTTGTTTCCAAGCAAGCATACACATCGCAAACTTTCACCGTGTCATTAACTTCAGGAAATGTTACCACACTGAATGTTCAACTCTGCGCAACCACTCCGCCTTTTCCTTACTCAGGTCATGTATGTGACAATGCCACTTCAAATGGAATTGCCGGAGTGCACGTTCACATGGTAGATAATACTATTGTGTGGGATACGATTACCGATGTAAACGGAAACTTTAACTTTCCGAGTTTCCTTGCAGGAACCTATGATATTATTGTGGGCGAGTGGGGTTATATTACAAAATGCTTGAGCGGTCAGGGAATAAATGCAACGAGCAATCCGCTGAACATTTGTCTCGACAAAGGCATTTACGATGACTTCAGTTTTGATTTCGGCTGGGTTGTTTCAGGAACCTGCGTGAATGCATGGGTAAGAGATGTTCCGATTGGAACGTATGATACAGGAAACGGCAATGCAACCGCAAACCCCGATAAAGATGTGCAGAACGATTGCTCCGACCAATGTTACGTTACCGATAACGGAGGAGGTGCTGCCTACGACCACGATGTGGATCCGCCCGGCTACACCATTCTCACTTCGCCTGTGTTTGACCCAACAGCAATGACAATGCCGGTGGTGAGTTACTCGCGCTGGTGGTACGATGCCATGCTCAACAGCAATCCTCCGAATGACACCATGGAAGTTTATATTACAAACGGAACCAATACGGTTTTGCTTGAACGGTTGCTGAAAGGAAATTCTTCCAGCGTGTGGGTGAACAAAAAGTTTGTGATATCAAATTATGTTACTCCCACTGCCACAACAAAAATCTGGATGCGCACTTCTGATGCTTCTCCCGGTTCCATTGTGGAAGGAGGAATGGATTTGTTTTATGTCTATGATTCTGCAGCGGTGGGCGTGAGTGAGCCGACTTTTTCCGCTGATGTGAAAGTTTATCCCAATCCATCGGCTGACAAAAAGTTTACAGTTTCATGTTTCGGGTTTCAGGTTGAAGAAATTGAAGTTTACAATGTGTTTGGCGAAAAAGTGTATTCAGCCATTCAGCCATCTAACCATTCAATCATTACTATTTCTCTCCCTTTAGGGACGGGGTCTGGAATTTACTTTTACAAATTAATTTCTGCAGACGGCAAAGTGCGAACAGGCAAGTTAATGATAGAGTAGGGGAAAGAAACAAAAAAAGAAAAAGCCCTCTTCATTTTTGAAAAGGGCTTTTTTATTTATAGAGAAAACTATTTCTTCTTCGCTTTCTTCTCGTAGCGGTTGCGGAATTTATCCACGCGCCCTGCCGTATCAATCAATTTCATTTTGCCGGTGAAGTAAGGATGAGAAGTGTTGGAGATTTCCAACTTAATCAACGGATAGGTATTTCCATCTTCCCATTTAATGGTATCTTTTGTTTCCGCAGTGGAGCGCGAGAGAAATGCGTAATCGTTCGATACGTCTTTAAACACTACGAAGCGGTAACTTTCGGGATGAATGCCTTTTTTCATGATAAGTATGATTACACAGATTATTTTTGATTACACCGATTTTCGGGACGCAAATATAATATAAACTTTTTATACAGGAATATAATTTTCTTCTGCCCCGTTCGTTCCGTTTGCCTGTATATCTTTGCCAATTCCTCATGAACCTCATAAACAAAACCGGTGTAATCTTTTTTCTAATTGGTGTAATTCTGTTTACTTCCTGCCGGAAAGATAAACTGCTCACCGATTCATCCGCCAAACTGGAATTCTCTGCCACTTCTATTTTATTCGATACTGTTTTCACCACGGTGGGCTCGGTTACAAAAACATTTCTGGTTTACAACCGCCATTCGCAAACAATAAAAATTTCTTCTATAAAACTTGCGCGCGGCACCGCTTCCAGTTTCAGAATTAATGTGGATGGAATGAAAGGAGTTTCCTTCAGCAATATTGAAATCAAAGCGAAGGACAGTTTGTTTGTTTTTGCCGAAGTAACCGTTGACCCGAACAATTCGAGCAACCCGCTCATCATCCGCGATTCTATTGTGTTTGAAACCAACGGCAATATGCAGGATGTGGATTTGGAAGCATGGGGGCAGGATGCTTATTTTCACACTCCGAACATTTTTCCTGCCGATGGTTTTCCCGGTTACTCTGTAATCAAATGCAACGATATTTGGAAAAACGATAAGCCGCATGTGATTTACGCTTACGCAGTGGTTGATTCCGGCTGCACGCTTACCCTGCAGCCCGGCACAAAAGTATACATGCACCCCAATGCCGTGCTATATGTGAATAAGGATGCAACGCTGAAAATTACCGGAAGCCAATCGCAGCCCGTAATTTTTCAAGGCGATAGATTAGAATCCGCGTATGCAGAAGCAGCCGGGCAGTGGGGATGGATTTGGCTTTCGCCACAAAGCAAGAGCAATAAAATTGACTGGGCGATTATCAAGAACGGATATTTCGGAATCATGTGCGACACGGTCAATAACTGGTCTGACACTACGCTGCGCATTTCAAACAGTATTGTAAAAAACATGAGCGTTGCCGCGCTGTATGGAAGAGGAACTTTTATGAAAGCATGGAATTGCGTGTTTGCCAATTGCGGGCAGTATGCGGGCGCGTTCACCATTGGCGGGAAATATAGTTTCTACCACTGCACGTTTGCCAATTACTGGAGCGCCACCACCAGGCAGTTTCCGGTTTTGCTGCTGAATAATTATTACAAGGATGTGAATGACAATATTCATGCGCGCAATCTCGACAGCGCGTTCTTTTACAACTGCATTGTGTATGGCGATTTATCTTCGGGCGATGAACTGAAACTGGATAACAACAGCGGTGCAGCATTCAATTATAAATTTCACAACTGCCTTCTGAAAACAACATTCGATGTTTCAAACGCTGCGCTTTACCAGAATGTGATTGTAAACAAAGAACCCTACTTTCACAATGTGAGTTATAACGATTACACCATTCGCAACCCGCTTGCGCTCGATGCAATCATCGGCAAAGCGGATGCTGCCATTGCAAATTTATTTCCTTACGACCTCAGGGGAAACTCAAGGATAATTCTTAGTGGAAGCACTCCCACCACTGGCGCGTATGAGTATGTGCCGTAGATTTTACAAAATTCTATAGAAAAATTCTCTTGCCTAATTGAAATAATTTTAGTTCCTTCGCACCTTAATTATATGCGAATAATTGCACTTGGAATTGTAGTTGCCATTGGAGTTTTTTCAACCGCCTTTTCTTTTCCGCATAATGAAAAAAAGAAAGGAGAAAAATCAAAAGCCGACAGCATGGCTTCTTCTTCCGTTCCGCATAAATCTTTTTTCAGAAGCAAAAAGGAAAACGCTCCTCCGCTGATTGAGAAAATGAGCGATGAGCAGTTGCTGCTCCTCATTGACCACATGTTTGAAGCCGAATACATGCCTGCCGATTTATGGAGCGAAGTAACCATGGAAATTGCCAAACGCAACCTCAGCAAAATAAAACGCGATGAGCCCGATATTTCCTGCGCCACCGAAACCAGCGGATGCGGACAACTGCACATTGAAAAACTTCTTCCCGCACCGGTAGAACCCTCTTCCGACCGCAGTACGATGTTTCTTTATCCGGCTTCCAATTATTATGGCGATTGGGAAGAAGACCTTTCTTCTCTTTTCAAAGATGAGTTTGCGCCCGGTGCGCACTATTCTCTCGAACTCGAAAATGCCGAATACGGATGTTTTAACATGCCTGCGTGGGGACCCCTTTCTTCTCCTTTCGGATGGAGGCACGGGTTGTATCATAAAGGCGTGGACATTCAGTTGAGAAAAGGCGATACCGTAACCTGCGCGTTCGATGGCATGGTGCGTTTTGCTCAGAAGAAAGGCGGCTACGGAAATGTGGTGATTGTGCGCCACTATAACGGGCTTGAAACTGTTTATGCGCATCTTTCAAAAATAAAAGTATGCGAAGGCGATGTGATTGGTGCTGGCGATTTAATCGGGCTTGCCGGAAGCACCGGCCATTCCACCGGCCCGCATCTGCATTTCGAAACCCGCTTCATGGGCGCTCCGGTTGACCCGCGCTATTTTATTTCGTTCGACTATGGAAACCTGCAGTTCAATTCGGTGGTTTTCAAAAAAAATAAAAACGGATTGCTGGCGGCATTTCATCCCGATACTGAATTTCATACGGTGGAAAAAGGAGAAACTTTTCTGGACATTGCCGCTCACTACTGCATCACCGCCAAAGAACTCCGCTCCATGAACGGCATCACTCCAAAACAATACATTCGCCTTAAGCAGGGAATGGTGCTGAGGGTTAGAGAAATTCCTGCCGAAGAATCTGCAGCAAAATAGTTTCCTCTCAAATTTTATTGGCTGTTATTAGTACATTAGTATAGATTAGTAATTTAGTAGATAATGAATATTGGCTTTGACGCGAAACGGGCTTTTACCAATTCAAGCGGGCTTGGAAATTATTCGCGCACGCTGATTAAGTCGCTGGTAAATTATTTTCCGGTGAATAATTACTTCTTATATACTCCGCAAAAAAATAAATCTTCATTTGCAGAATTTATTAACGGGCGGAAAAACTGTACGGTTGTTCAACCGAAAAACATAATTGATAAAAAAATTAATTCACGATGGCGCTCCTATGGAATTACAAATCTGCTGAACTCAACTAAAATCAATGTCTATCATGGACTGAGCAATGAACTTCCTTTTAATATCAGTAAGTTTCACGGAAGAAAAATAGTTACCATTCACGATTTGATTTTCCTGCGGCATCCGCAATTATATCCGCTCATTGACCGGAAAATTTATAACAGGAAAGTTAAATCCGCCTGCGAATCGGCCGATAAAATAATTGCGGTAAGCGTGCAAACAAAAAATGACATCCTTGAGTTTTATAAAATAAATCCGGAGAAAATAAAAGTAATTTACCAGAGTTGCGATGGGATTTTTTACAAACCATCATCATCGGAAGAAATAAAAAAAGTAAAATCAAAATACCATTTGCCTGAAACTTATTTGCTGAACATTGGAACAATTGAAGAAAGAAAAAACCTGCTAACAATTGTTAAAGCGCTGAATGTTGTAAAAGATATTTCTCTTGTCGTGGTGGGAAAGAAAAAATCGTATTTCAAAAAAGTTCAGGAATACATTGCCGAAAACAAACTTCAAAAAAGAATTCTCTTTCCCGAAAATATTTCAGATGAGGACTTGCCCGCTATTTATTCAGGCGCTGCTGTTTTCATTTATCCTTCTTTGCTCGAGGGTTTCGGCATTCCTATTATCGAAGCGCTCACGCGGGGAATTCCGGTTATCACTTCTCAGGGAGGTTGTTTTGCTGAAGCCGGTGGCGCTGATTCAATTTATATTGAACCGCTGAATCACGGGCAACTCGCTGAAGAAATAAAAAAACTTTTGTCTTCTTCCGATTCAAGAAAGAGAATGTCTGAAAGAGGAATAATATATGCAAGAAAATTTCTTCCCGAAAAAATAGCGGGAGAAATAATGAAACTCTATTCTGAAAATGCTTGAGCAGGAAATCCAGCAGGCGCTAAAAGTTTTGCGTGATGAAGGAACTATTCTTTATCCTTCCGATACCATTTGGGGAATTGGCTGCGATGCAACCCATGAAAAAGCGGTGGAGAAAATTTCTCTACTCAAAAAAAGAAACGAAGCGCAGCGTTTTATTTCATTAGTAAGCGATGAAGCCATGCTGAACCGGTTTGTAAAAAATATTCCTGCGGTTGCATGGGATTTGCTCGATGCAGCCGATTCTCCCCTGACAATAATTTATGACGAGCCGAAAGGTCTTGCCGCCTCTATTTTATCCGATGACGGCAGCGCGGCAATAAGAATTGTAAAAGATGAATTCTGCCAGCGGCTTATTCATAAATTCGGAAAGCCAATTGTTTCCACATCGGCAAATATCAGCGGTGAAAATACTCCGCAAAACTTTTTTGAAATTTCAGAAGAAATAAAAAACGGAGTTGATTATATTATAAACTGGAGACAGGATGAATGTCAGGACGCTAAACCTTCTTCCATTATTAAATTAAAATCGAACGGAGAATTCAAAATAATAAGGAAGTGAAAGAAAATCTTACACATTCTGTTTTTGAAATTGTATCCGGCTGCGCGGAGGAAATGAACGTGCAGGCGTTTGTCATTGGCGGCTGGGTCCGTGATTTATTCCTGAAACGCGAATCGAAGGATATTGATTTTGTTTGCACCGGAAGCGGAATCGAGTTAGCGCAGCGCGTGGCAAAAAAAATTTCTGGCGAAGTGCATGTGAACGTTTATAAAAATTTCGGCACTGCGCAAATTACATTCGGTGATTATATTTTTGAGTTTGTGGGAGCGAGAAAAGAATCGTATGACCATACTTCAAGAAAACCCGCTGTGGAAACCGGAACTTTGCAGGATGACCAGAGCAGGCGCGACTTCACCATTAATGCGCTTGCTATTTCGCTTAATAAAAAAAATTACGGAGAACTGATTGACCCTTTCGGAGGTACAGAGGATTTGAAAAATAAAATCATCCGCACCCCGCTGAATGCCGACATAACATACAGCGATGACCCGCTGCGCATGATGAGAGCCATTCGTTTTGCAGCGCAACTGGGATTTTCCATTGAAAAAAAATCCTTCGATGCCATTGTAAAAAATAAAGACCGGATTAAAATTGTTTCCAGGGAACGGATTGCGGATGAACTGAATAAAATTATTCTTTCTCCAAAACCTTCAGTGGGTTTTAAGTTGCTTTTCGATTCGGGATTGCTTGAAATTATTTTCCCTCAATTTGTTTTGCTGCGCGGAGTTGAATACGCGGACGGCAAAGGGCATAAGGATAATTTTTTTCATACGCTTGAAGTGCTTGACAATCTTTCGCGCAAGAGCAATGATTTATGGCTGCGGTGGGCGGCTGTGCTGCACGATATTGCCAAGCCGCAAACCAAACGTTTTGAAGAAGGGCATGGATGGACTTTTCACGGGCACGAAGACAGAGGAGCGCGCATGGTGCCGAAAATTTTTTCCGAACTCCGTCTTCCGCAAAATGAAAAAATGAAATACGTTCAGAAACTTGTCATGCTTCATCTTCGTCCCATTGCGCTTTCAAAAGAAGTTACCGATTCTGCTGTGAGAAGATTATTATTTGAAGCAGGCGATGACATTGATGACCTGATGCTTCTTTGCGAAGCCGACATCACTTCAAAAAATCCGGAGAAGGTAAAACGTTACCTGCGCAATTTTGAAATTGTACGGCAAAAACTGAAGGAAGTGGAGGAGCGGGATAAAATCCGCAACTGGCAGCCGCCCGTCACCGGAGAAATAATTATGAAAACATTTAATCTTCCTCCTTCAAAAACGGTGGGCATTATTAAAGATGCAATCCGCGAAGCCATTCTGGACGGAGTGATAAAAAATAATTACGAGGAAGCGTATCAACTCATGCTTCGCAAAGCAAAAGAACTGGGTTTTGAAAAAGTCAATGATTAAAGGCAGCAGAAACATTGTGAAAAATATTTTATGAATAAACAAATAGTATTTTTATTTTTGTACTCATTCAATTTATAAAATGGTTTACCGTTTCAGAGTTACCTATGAGGAACACGAAGATGTGTACAGGGATATTGACATCAAAGCAAGCCAATCATTTCATGATTTCCATTGCATCATTCAGCAAGCCATAAGTTTTGACAACTCCAAGCCGGCATTTTTTTATACCTGCGATGATTACTGGAGAAAGGAAGAAACGATTCCAATGGAAATAAAATCTGCCGAAAAAAAAATTAAAAGGAATGAAACTCTCCCGAAAAGAAAAGCGATTGCCGATTACGTGAACGACCCTCATCAGAAATTTGTTTACGTCTTTGACCCTGAAAATGAATGGACGTTCACTATTGAACTGCTGAAAATTTTTCCGGAAGACAGCGGCATACCTTATCCCGTTTGCATAAAAAGTTACGGCAATCCTCCCAAGCAATATAAAGAAACCAATCTTCCCCCGCCCCCCGAAGAAGAAGATGATGACGAGCCGAAAAAAATAAAAGACGGCAAAGAAAAGCTTATGGAAGTGGCGGAAGAACATGCAACTGCCGAAGAGGACGAAGATATTATTCCGCTCCGCCACAACGATGAGGAAGAAAGCAGAGCGGAAGACGAAGAAGGAGAAAGTTCGGAAGGAATCGGATTAGATGATGAAGATTGATTTCCTGCCCGGAAAGTTTTTTCTATGAGCAAAAAATTTCTTGTTGTTATCTGCGGCCCCACCGCAGTTGGAAAAACTTCGCTTGCCATTGAACTGGCGCTCAAATTCAATACGGAAATTATTTCAGCCGATTCGCGCCAGTTTTTTCGCGAGATGAATATCGGCACTGCAAAGCCCACGCAGGAACAACTCGTACAGGTAAAACATCATTTCATCAATTCGCTTTCTGTTGCCGATGAATATAACGCAGGCGAATATGAAAAAGACGCGCTGATTATTCTTGAGAAAATATTTCTGAAAAAAAATATTGCTATTCTTGCCGGAGGAAGCGGCTTGTATATTAATGCTCTTTGCAGCGGCTTTGATTCTGTTCCGCCATCCGATAAGGATGTAAGGGAAAAAATTATTGAGCAGTATAAAAAAGAAGGCATTGAATATTTGCGCGCGGCTCTGAAAAAGACAGATAAAGAATATTATTCCAAGGTGGATTTGTCAAATCCTCACCGCATGATTCGCGCCATCGAAGTTTTTCTTATTACCGGCAAGCCCTTTTCGCAATTCAGAAAAGGAAAAAAACAGAAGAGAAATTTTTCCATACTAAAAACAGGATTGAATGTTGAACGGGAAGAATTATATAAAAGAATTAACGCGCGCGTGGATCAAATGATGAACCGGGGATTGCCGGAAGAAGTCAAGTCACTTGCGAAGCAGCAGCATTCAAACGCGCTGAACACGGTTGGTTACAAAGAACTGTTCGAACATCTTGAGGGAAAAATTTCTCTGCAAGCAGCAATTGAAAAAATAAAACAAAACACCCGCCACTTCGCCAAGCGTCAACTCACCTGGTTCAAAAGAGACAAAGAAATAAAATGGTTTGCACCGTATGAAGAAGCAAGAATAATTCAGCACATTCATACAGCAATGTCTGAAAAGTAATTGAATAAAATATCTTCAGAAAAAATTCATCTTGTGAAAATCATTTATATTTGAAAAATTTTCCGTCTAAAAATCTTTGGCACGATTATAGAAAAAGGCACGCTAAACATTACTTCAATGAAAAAAATTTTATTCTTATTTAATCTCGTGGCAGTTGCTGCTGCAGCGCAAAATCAACCTTCCACTTCTTCGCCAGGAAACACTACGCATACTACAACCACTACGGTAGTGAAATTACATTACGATGAATTCTGGCTCAGCGGATGCATTGGAGGAGGCGCGGTGGTGAGTACTAACATTGTAAACTCAGGCGCGGTGCTTCCTTTCCGCACGGAATTTTTATGGCAGCGCAAGCACCGCAGGTTAGGTTTTGGTTTTGGAAATGAACTGGAAATTACTCCGCAGTCGCTCACCGAATTTGCTTTCAAAGGAACGCAGCCCGGCATCAGCAAATTATATTTTGTGTATGAAAAATTTATCTTCCGGAATTTTCCTGTCAATCTTGGGTTCAGCGGGCATTTAGGTTTCTTCGGGCAGTCGGGTGGAACGAGAACCGCAAAGGACAGCACCGCTGCGCGAGGCGGATTATTCGGAAACGTGGGAGCCGTGTTTGAAGTGGGAATCCGCCCGGTTTACTTATTTGTTCGCCCCGATTTGGAATACCAGTCATGGAGCGGATTGCACAAGCAGATTCAGGCAACCGGAACCGTGGGCATTCGCCTGAAATTTTTATCGCCTGAAGAAAAACAGCGAAGAGCCGCCCGCAAAGCCGACCGGTACAAGCACCGCCACATGCATCATTCAAAGAAAGCATAAAAATATTTTATAACAAAAAGAAATATGAAAAACATTCTTGCATTATTTCTCACAGCGATTACCTGCGCAGCATTCAGCCAGAATAAATATTATTCGTATCCGCCAGAACTGAAATTGTCAGATGCTCCGCATTTCTTTAACGCAGATTCTATTCTTTCAGCGAAAAAATTTCAAACCCTGCCGCACGAATATAAAAACATGGACAAACAAATTGCCAATTACGATATGGAAGTGCTGGGCGAACTGCATGGAGCATATTTTACAAAAGAGTTAGACCATACTTTCATCCGCGACATTGATATTTTGCAGCCCCCTTACGACACCATTCTTTTCAAGCAGCGCGCGTTTGTGTATAAGGATTCTGCCGAAGCCAATAAAGTTTTCAAACACCTGAGCGAAAAAGTGGTTTCCGCCATTTCGGTTCCCGATTACAGGATTATTTACAAAGAGATGAATGCAATTTATTTTATATCGGTGCAGAGTTATGAGAAGAAACTGAAGCAGCACTTCCCTGCCATCATCTATCCCATTTACGATGCGCTGGCAACTGATAAAAAACATTTATACCTGCTGTTTAAGCATGACTTGAGAATTAAAACGAACAGGTAAATCAGCGAGTGATTGGGTTCATTAACTCTTTTACTCATCAACTCAAAATTCACTGCACCACCACCTTCTCCGTAAAAACCTTCAAAGAAACTCTCCCTCTTTCCCTCTCTTTAGAGGGATGTCCGAAGGACAGGGTGAGCCTGCCTGCGGCAGGCAGGCGACTTGCCATTTACACTCCGATTTATCGGAGCGCCAGCGGGCAACAATAGTACAAAAATGGTGCAACTATTTTAGTTTATCGTAGCCGATGATTTTTCAATGGCTCTGTCCATTTCATCGCCTGAAAGGTTAGTGTAAAGAATGCTATCTTGATTTTCTTTATCCCTTATGTAAAGTTTCATGAGTTCGGTATCACCGTCACCTATCCAAACAAATTGAATTCCTATGATAGTGCTGATGTCAAGAATTTTTTCTTCAAGTTTTTCATCGCGGTGATTCTTCAATGGAATTCGGATAAAGCGCGAAGGATATTTAACTCCTAAAATGGCTGAGGCATTAATTATTTCCATAAGATCGTCCATCGAAAGAGGACTGTAAGCCACATCGGGTAATTTGAATCCTTTGGCAAAATGAATCCTGCATAACTGTTTTTTTACGCTCTTATAATATCCGCGTTTGATATACATGATATTCCCTGATTCAAATGTATAGTTGCGCTCTTTTCCTCCGGGCTCCCTTGTTAAGGGCAGGGTGACAATATTTTTGAATTCTTCTTCCATTATTTATTGTGGAACGAAAGAGGAGGGAAATTATTTTGCTTTTGGAAATTTTTGTAAGCAGAACTTACCTGTTACTGTGGCACCAAGTGCAACTTCGCGCCTACCCAACTACAAAATACATCTTAGCGCATGCGGGGGAGTGCTTTATTTTTCGTCTGTGAACAAGTCAACTGTCTGCGAAATTGTCTTGCCATTTTGCTGAAAATATTTAAGTCGGTGTTCGTGTCTGATTTTTCCGTTGTTGTCTAAACGCTCTAATATCATTTGGTAGTAGTTGGGGTGAAGTTCGCAACTGATAAAATTTCTTTTTAAGTTTTTGCACAACATAAGTTCCGAGCCACTACCACCGAAGAGAATAAATACATCGTCATTCTTTTGAGTGCAAGATTTTATAAGCATTTCAACAAGTCCTAAAGGAATTTGGCAGGAATGAAAAGTTTTGTCTTTAGAAACATTTTTTACAAGGTCAAAATAAAACCAACTGTATGGCATTCGCCCTTTGTGTCCATCAGCAATTCGCCCTTGTATCCGTTTGTCTGTCGGGTTTTGATATGGAACTGCAATATTGTCTTTGTAAAAAGAATTGTCTTTACTTTTTGTAGCGTGAAGAATAGAGCGATGAGCAGTTGTCAATCGTTTGGGGCTGTGTCCGACATTTGTGTTATATGTCCAAACATAATCTTGCACATTTGAAGCGTTGTCGTCTAAAAATTTTACTCTCAAGTGAGCATTCTGTTTTGGGTAATTCATCATAAATAAATTACCAGTCGGCTTTAACACACGCATACTTTCTTTCGTCAGTTCAATATACCAGTCAATATATTCATTCCATTTCGTAGTGTAATTTTTTCCCGCATAATTAATTCCAACATTGTAATCAGGATCACCATAAACCATATCCAAGCTGCCGTCAGGCAGTTTTTTTAGAACTTGTAAAACATCTTCATTAAAGATTTTATTTCTGAATTTATCTATGCTCATGCTATTAGTTTTGATGGATTAATTTGTATGATGCTGACTTGATAAACTTGATTGTAGTGATGTCAAGAGGATTTGAAAAAGTGTAAGCCCAAAGTTTTATCGTATCGTGAGTTTTTGATTTTTCGCGAACAACATAAACGCAAAAGATTTCTTTTATTTTTCCTTTGAGTTCCGTTTTCTTATTTGCGTTGAAGTAGTAAAGAAACGGATGATAAATTTGGTAGATAGAAAAATTGTCGGGCTTCCCATTTTTGCCTTCAAACACTCCGATTGTTCCTTGTAGTTCTATTGTTAAATCAACTTCAATCTGAATGTTTTTCATTTCAAGTTTTGCGTCCTTACCAAATGAATATTCAAAACTTGTTTTTGTTCTGTGAGGGAAATAGGTTTTTGGTCGCTTTATAATATCTACATCTTCAAATTCTTTGTCTTGGTTGAAAAGAAAATGATGAAGTATTCTTTGGTTGTTAGCAACGGAAAGAATATTACTCTCGCTGGAATTGTATTGATTTAATAAACTTCGTTTGTAATTCCAATCAATAGTTTTTTGTATTGGCTCAAAGTTGTGAAATACTTTGTCAATGCCTTTGATAAACTTGTGCTTTCCGCTACCAATGTGAATTATAGCGTAATCATTTTTTACAAGAATGTCGGGAAGTTTGGTTTTGTTGTCAAGTTTTGTAACATCAAAAGGATTTCCGAAACCAATTTTTTTGCAAACATCTTTTACTAAGTCATTGTGAAAAACAAAATTGTCTTTGCGTTTGCAAATTTTAAATAGTTCCTCAATTACTCGGTCTTTCTTGCTCTCTCTGAATTTTTTTGTTTTCTTTTTCGTCACGGTTTAATTTTTCACAAATGTAATAGTTTATTCTCAAAGTGTCGTCCTGTTTATTTTGTCTGTCCGCAAGTTTTTAAGGAGCAGTTGATGTCAAAATGCTACGGGAAGTGCAACTTCGCGCCTACCCAACTACAAAATACATCTTAGCGCGTGCGGGGACTTGCCATTTACACCCCGATACATCGGAGCGCCAGCGGGTGCCTACCATCTTTTAAGCGTGGGTAACATGGATGTAATTCCAACAATCAAGATCACTATCATTGTTGAAATGCCTGTAAAATCCTTTTTGTCTGCAACAATAAAGTCCATGTAAATAGTATATGACATTGCAGAAAGATAAATTAGCAAAGCAAAAATAATCCATGCTTTCCATCCTGTCGAGAGTTTTTGTTGGTCTTGTGTCATTGTGATAAGTTTAAGTTGCTTTATAGTTTGTAAATGTAGGGTTTTATTTTTTTATCATGACTTTCCCGCTCAGGGGCGGGATGCGAAGTTGTTTCTCGTCTCAGACCTGCCTGCGGCAGGCAGGTGACTTGCCATTTACACCCCGATACATCGGGGCGCCAGCGGGGTAAGAAAGATCTTTTGAAATTACTTCTCGTATTTTTCTTTCGGCTCGGCAGCAATGGAGGGTGCGTGAGAGGTTTTGTATTGTTTTCTGCGCTTGGTCTGACTTTTGCGAATTTCTTTTGCTTTATGTTCGCGAATGAATTTGCTTATGGCCATTTCATCTTCTTTTGTTAACTCAAATGCCGGACCTTGTCCACCAATAAAATCTACATCGAGTTCTGTTTTTTTATGTTTCATTGTTATATGGTATTTGGAAAATATTTGTCAATTAATTTTAATGCTGTCGTTGTTTCAATTATCATCAGTCGTCCTCCAAAATGAATAGCGCCTAAAGTTTCTGTGTAATGATTGATTAGTTGGCTTTTTGAAAGGAAAGAAACATTTCCGTCATGCCCGCGCTGAAATGAAAGTTTACAGGCATAAGCGACTAAATTTCCCGGAGCGCCAGAATAAATTTTTGTCTTCCCTTTATTAAACGGAGCGCTTTCAATAAGATGAATAAAAACATGGTCTTGTCTTATTTCTAAACTAATCAGCCCTTGAATTACTGTTTGATTATTTACAATGGAGAGTTTATACACATCGCGTTCGGGATGTTTGTATTCCAACTTCCAGTCAAAAACCCAACCATTTTTTTTCGTTATAGATTTTAGGTCAGCAGTAGAAATCAGAGTTATATCGGTAGAGAAACTATCTCCTGTAATTACATTTTGAATTGAATTAGTTAACTTATCAATTTCAAAATCGAGTCCGGTATTTATTTTCTTTTTCACGGATTATAAAGTTAAGAAATGTCTCTGCGTGCTGATGTTAAATTTTTTCGCATTGTGCCTAACTTGTTATCCCTGCCTGCCGCAGGCAATACCGTCACAAATGTACGGTTATTAGGGCTGTGAAACCAAATGGAATAATGGAATGTTGGAATATTGGGCTGTTTCCCATTCTTCCATCTTCCACCATTCCATCATTCCAGTTTTTAGAGGTTCCCTACTATCTTTTTTTTCATCAGCAAATGCTTTGTTATTTCTTAGAACGAAAGAGGAGGGAAATTATTTTGCTTTTGGAAATTTTTGTAAGCAGAACTTACCTGTTACTGTGGCACGAAGTGCAACCCTGCCTACCGCAGGCAGGTTCGCGCCTACCCAACTACAAAATACATCTTAGCGCGTGAGGGGGAAACTGTCGAGAAGAAAATTATTTTGTCTTTACACCTTCTTCACTGATTGCTTTGTCAATTGCTGCTTTCAATTCAAGAAGTTCTTTTTCATTGAAAGAATTTGTTGTCTCCCATTTGTCTCCTTTCTTATAAACTTTTTCTACTTTGAAATTTTTCCAAGTTGCCCCGTCTTTCTTTTTGTCTTCCCAGACAACAACTTTTGCAGCACCGACTTCATAAGTTGCTTTTGGTTTTTGTTTGTCTTGCTTTACTGTCTTGGTTGTGTCTTGCGCGAAAGTTGTCAGTGCGAAACAAGCGAACAAGAATAAAGTTGCTGTCAGGTTTTTCATTTTGATTTTTGTTTTAGTTGTTATCTATTTTGTTAATTGTCAAACGAGGAAGTAACTGTCTGCTGATACAAAAGTAAATTAATTGCACGAACTTCAAATTGCAAATGTAGCCCGTGTACGCGCCTACCCAACTACAAAATACATCTTAGCGCGTGCGGGGGGGGGCATTATTTATGATTCTAATTCATTCATAAATAAATTTAGCCACATGTCCGCAATTTCTGTATTGTTAAAAATATATGAGGGCTTCTTTTTATCCCCCCAAACATTTTGATGATCTTCATTAATCCCAAAGTCATATTCATAGCTTTGAGAAACTGTCCAACTTTCTGTTGGAAGAGGAATAGTATCTAATTGAGTCCATTTTTTTATAGCGACTTTAAGGGAAGAATCTGTCAATGAATTACCATATTTTATTCTCCATTCAAAAATCAAAACCAAACCTTCATAAATTATATTAATCAAATTTGAATTTCTTTGATTATGTCTTATTTGATATTTCTTATCCTCTAGTGAATTAATTTTATCAGTTAAAATGTTGTAAAGATCCGCAACAAATTTTTTTGAATCATCCATTGCATAACTATCTGGCATAAAATATCCTCTTTTATATTCTTCAAATTCTTTTTTCTTCTTAATTATCTGTGCTCTTTTTTCAATCGTCATTTTTTCCGGGGGCGGAACAGCCATTGGGAAATCATTTTTTTCTGTTACTTCTTCTATAAATTGAAAATTCGCATCTCTTCCCGAAATCCATCCATTCAATAAATGACCATTTTCATTGATAATATTTGTAATGTTATTTGCAATGTGAAGTTTAATATCTTTCTCATCATCAAAAAAGGCACAAATACTTTTTTGAACATATTTTTTGAAGGCATCATACTTGTCTGTATTATTTACTTCTATCGCATCTTTTTCTCCTAAATCCTTGACTTTATTTTTTAATGCTTCATCTTTAATAATAATAGCAAAGGGAAATTTATTTTTTTCAAGTGCGTAACGATATTCAATTTCAGTATAACTTTTACCAGATTCTTCGTGAATTGAACCGTATCTCCCACCTAATATTAATATATAGAGGTCGGATTCATCAATCCATTTTTGGATAGTTTCCAAAGTTTCTTTTCCTGCTTTAAAAAGTTCCATTCCTGCGGGAATATGCCCTGCTTTTAGTATTGCTTCAACAGCTGCTTCTCTTTCTTTTTTCAAATCAGTAAAAGTCGAAGAAATAAAAATTTGATATTTCTTTTTCAATGTTGTCTGAAATGTTTTTAATTCTTCACTGGGAGATTGCATTTCCAATTCTCTGATAAAACCATTAAGCATGTTTTCAAATCTTGTTCGTTCGCCACCGCTAAAATTATGTATGTTAGAAATAATTCTTAGTTTCTTCAAATTAATTTCCTCGTTTGGAAATATTTTTTTGAGGAGTCGTTCTGTAGTGAAAATCCACGAAGCCGCATCGCATTCTGATTGCTTTAATAAAGTTAATTGAACATTTATTGCTTCAATCTTATAATTAGAATCAGGTTCTATTTTATTATTTTTTTTAGATTCATTTTTGCTGATACCATTATTCCCTTCAATCCATTCTTCAGTTAATTCGATATATGTTTCTTTATTTTTTTGTTTTCTAATTAAGGGTAGAACTACATATTTAATTTGCTTAATAAATTTTTCTTTGTTACCCTTATATTCATTCACATAATAATTCAAATGAAAATCCAGTAACTTATTTATTTCATAAGGTGGTTTAATGGAAGTCAACTTATTTGTAAAACTTCTGTCATAATGCTCATCTGTTGTTTTTGTATAGATGGTTTCAGATTTATTATTTTTTTCTCCCCACATGGAAGAAGTCTTTCCAAATGTCATAAAATGTGTTTGCACACCTAAGTTTTTTAGCTGATAAGAATTAATAGGTTCTTTATTTTCTTCACTTATTGAGTAAAATTCATTCATTATTGTCTGGTGTTTTGTTAATTTGAGTTAATTCCCATATGAAATCTTCAGCGAAAGTAATACTAAAATTACCATTCTTAAAAATTGTTAATGAGTGATTGCACGCTTCGGTTAATTTTATTTGCCACTGCCGCGTAAGTTCCTTCTTCGGCATAGAGGCGCAGCAACTTTTTATAGTAGCGCGTAATCCCCGATGGCAGTATAAGGCAGCGCATTATTAACACATAACTTAAAAAAATAATTACTACTATTATTTTATTGGGCATATCCACTCCATTGTAAACTGCAAGAGCCATGGCATATAGAAGGTATAATTTCATCAGTGAATAATTTTTTTTCTGTGAATTTCAAGCCATTACAAGTTTTTTTTTCACACTTACACTACAGTGAAAGAGTTACCTCAACGGGATTGCAGACACTTGCCGAAAAATTATTCGTGCCCTCATGGAAGATGCAGAGCGAAAGATAGAAATGGAAAGGATACTGGAAGAATTATCGGAAACACTTACAAAACTTATGAAAGAAGAAAAAATAAATCAGGACGGTTTAGCGGCTAAAACAAAATTTACTCCGGGTTATATCAGCCAATTCATAAACAAAAAATGCAGCAACCCGAAAATAGAATCGTTAGTAGAACTTGCCGCAGGATTTAACCGTAGAATAAAAATAACTTTTGAACCTGTCAACTAATAACCATCCCCTAAAATTAAATCTCTATGAAAAAAACCACTCCCACTGCGCAGATTGCGCTCGACTTTCAGAAGTTTGACGCACCCGGCTTAATTAATTTTGGCAGCGGCATTGCCGCGGGGCTTTCAAACGACCCCGATATTACCAACCCGCCCGTGAACAGCAATACGCTTTATGCCGAAATAGGCACCGTGAACCCGCAAACGGGGCTGGCGGGCAGTTTGGCAAAACGCGCCCAGGGCGACCGTTCCGAAACCCTCACTAAACTGATTGCCCAGCAGGCGAACACGCTTATTGAAGACCTCACCGAAGATGCCGCGCACGTGAAGGCAAGAGCGAATAAAATTGCCAATGGCGATTTGGCGCATGCGGAGCAAATCATTACCCGCATAGGGTATCACCTGAAAAAGAAAGGCGACAAACACCCGCGCAGTTTCGAAGTGGTGGAAAGCGGAACGGGCTGGGTTCACCTGCGCGCTAAACGAACTAAAAAAACCGGCAGCGAAGGGCAGGCATGGCAATATGGAATTACCACTGCCAAGGATACGCCTCCACCAACGCTGAAAAAGCCGCGCTTCACCCTTGAAGTGGATGTGATAATTCACGACCTGCCCAGCGGTTCAATTGTCTGACCTTTACTAAAATAACTATACAGTTGTGATTGGTTTTACTGGAATAGTTATACACTATTGTTTCGTTACACGGATATGGCTATACAATTTTTGTAAAAATACTGAAATAGCTATACACCCCTCACTAAGGTGGTTGGC